>DAIRWA010000001.1:0-4104 GCA_036802545.1 Bacillota bacterium
TATATTTGGCGACGGTACGCCTGGCAATCTTGATCCCGGATTGCGACAGGCCATCGGCAATATCTTGATCCGACAAGGGATTTTGAGGGTCTTCCGATTCGGTCATCTCTTGTATACGCATCTTGACCGTGTGCTGAGATAGATCTTTTCCGTAAGCTTGTACCCGCGGACTGAAAAACACTCTGCATGGAAAAGTCCCAAATGGCGTGCTTATATGTTTGTTTGACGTGGAACGGCTTACGGTTGACTCATGGACGGAAAGCTCGGAAGCCACTTCCCGAAGAGTGAGAGGCTGCAGTTGTGCCAGGCCTTCCTTAAAAAAGCGGTCTTGGCGCCTTACCAAGCACTCAATCACACGAAGCACGGTTACGCGTCGCTGCTCTATGCTATTCATGACGCTGCGTGCCTTTTGGAGCCTATCCTGCAAGTAAGCCCTGGCCTCAAGGTCTCCCGACTTTAGAATTTGAATATAATACGTGTTCCATCGGATGGACGGGATGGCCTTGTCATTGTAGTGGACGACGACACGATCTTCATCTCGCTCAACCATAACGTCAGGCACCACGTAGACCGGGTTATCCGGGGAGAACCGGGAACCCGGCTTTGGATCTAGACTGAGAACAACGTCCCGTGCGTCGAGCACCTCCCTAAGCGGCACGCCATGCTCCTTAGCGATTTTCTTGTAGCGGCCGGCCCCAAGGTCCTCCAGATGTCTCTCGATAACCAGTAGCGCAAAAGGCGAAACCTTCCTGGCCTTAGCCTGAATCATGAGGCATTCCCTAAGGCTCCTCGCGCCTATCCCCAGGGGCTCCAACGTTCGTACAATCTCCACGGTTCTTCCGATCAAACCGGAAGAAAACCCGGAAGCTTCGGCGATGTCCTCGTCGCTCGCGACCAAATAGCCGTTATTGTCAATACTTCCTACGACGTATTCAGAGGCCTCATACTCCCTCTTTGTCAACCGCATCAGGCCTAGTTGAGACAACAGGTAATTTCTTAGGTCCGGGCGACTAGTCACATGCCTTTCGTAGGCGGGCGTAAGGTAGTCGCCTCTAGACAGGTTCGATTTAGGATAACGTGTATAGTAGGCACCTTCACCCGCGGACGCTAAGTACTCTTCAATGGTAAGCTCAGAAGGCTCGGGAAGCGGCTCATCCCGGCTTTCATCCGTGACTTCCAGTAGCGGGTTGGCTTCTGCTTCTGCTTTGATGAACTCGGTCAACTCCAAAACATTCATCTGCAGAACCGTAATCGCCTGGCGGAGCTCGGGCGTTAGACTAAGTCTCTGGCTCTGCACCAGTTGTAGACCATAGACGGGTTTCATCTTCTCCCCCTAATCTAAGATCTATTGGAATAAAACTTGTCTCTTGCATCTTTCGCGACTTTATTCCAAACTGATCTTCTTGGTGGATATATCCACTCTCTCCAGGTATATCCCCGTAAGATATTCGAGCTTCTCTTTGAGAGCTCGCTGCACAATCTCCATTACCGAAAAAACCTTGCATCCATAGTTTAGAACCAATTCTACGTCTATGATGGTTCCTTCCCCGGTAGCCAACACCATTACCTTGAGGACGCGTTTGACTGCCTCGACCTCTGTGCAAATCTTCTCAGCGATCTGCATTACCACGGCATCGGCGATGTAGAAGTGCCCGAAGTAACTGTAGGTGGGTCTGACGACGGACCTTTCGGCGGCGATGAACCGCTGCTCACGAGACCTAATAAACATCTGTAACGGGTCTACCAGGTATCCCGAGAAAGTCTTCTTCACCTCAAAAGCCGGGGCGGGAATCACGTGCTTTCCTTCCCGGCGTCTCTGCCAAAGCGCCCTGTCGATTTCAACCCCTGATGCCAATTCCCTGATATCGATGTACTCAGAAGGCCGCGAGAGCCCCAACCGGGACGCTATCCGATCGACCATAGTCATGGACGTGCCCAAGACAAGTAGCCGTGAAGGTGATAGGTCTATTAGGGCGTCCCTTACTTCCAGGACGTGGCCGGGCGTCGAGAAAATTGCCCGCCTTATAGCCGCCGTTTTTGTGTCTTCTCTTTTGGCCGACCTGCCCGCCAGTATTCTTGAACCGGCTATCAACAACCCGTCATCTATCAGGGCATCGCAGCCCCACTCCTGAGCGACCGCCATGGCCCGATGGGATTTCCCGGTGCCGCTGGGACCTACAAGGGCTATGACCTGGATGTCCTCTAAAGAAACGTGGTGTTCTACTTCCTTCCCCTGAAAAACCACGAACGTGCTCCCTTCTTGCCCTTGCCTGAGTCCTCGGAATCCTCTTTATCGCCATCCCGCGTTATCCCGGAAGGCGCCGAGGTCTCTTCCTTTACGTAGCTATTAACCAACCTAATGGCCTTGTTTCCGTCCTCATCTCTTGCTGCCTTTTGAGCCTTTTCAATGAGTTCCGGCCAGATAGATCTCGTGATAAAACCACTGTTGTCCATGGCGAAGTTCGGGTTGTACTTCATGGACCGGACCCATTTAGATACGCCGTCCTTAGATTTGCCCATAGCCAGGAGCACCGCGCCGTGCAAAAGTTCAGCCGCGGATTGAACATAGCGCTTATCTTGGACGTCGCCTGCGTCAGCCAATCTCTTGGCAAGGTGTTTGCAAATCTCGGAAGCTTCCGAGTACTCCCCTTTAAGGAAAAGGAGCTCGCCTAAAGCCAGGTCGGGTTCAACCGACTGGGGTTCAACTCTCTTTATCTCAAGCCAGTGAGAAACGGCTGTATCGTAATCTCGGTCCATAATCGCCACAGTAGCCAAATTCCGATGGGCCATGACATATCGGGGATCAATAGAAATGCACTGCCGCCAAAGGGTCAGCGCTTCTTCTTTCTCGCCCTTTTGGAAATGGGCCAATCCCAGATTATAGATGGCCGCAGTCTCTTCCGGACTGATCTCTAGAGCCTTTTTCCAGATCTCCATCGCCTTGTCAATGTCCCCGGCGGAAATATAGGCTTCGCCCAGAGTCGTCAAGCTCTGAGGATTATTCGGCTCAAGTTCGGTTGCCTTCTTCAAGTATGAAACGGCCTTCTCCATGTTTTTCGTAGCGAGACTACATATCCCTAGGTTAAAAAACAGCCCCGGGTGGTTAGAGCCTAGATTCTCGGCTCTTAATAGATATTCCAGGGCTTTCTCATAGTCTCGAGCGTCGGTATGAGCCGCCCCCAAATTGTGAAGGGATTGAAGGTTAGAAGGGTCAACCTCCAACACTTTGGTCCATTCGTCTATCGCGTCATTAACGCGTCCCGCCGCAATATACAGCTCGCCTAACTGGGTTCGCGCCAAAATATTGGAAGGAGCGACTTCACTGGCTTTCTCTGTAGCTTTCAGAGCACCCGATAGGTCACCGGTTAGAGCCAAAAGTTTCCCAAGAAAGTAGTGGGCGGGGCCATGTTTATCGTCCAGTTGGATAGTCTTCCGAAAATAATCTAAGGCCTTATCGACCTCGCCCTGGTCGGCACTTAATATGCCGAAGTAGTAATGGGCTTCCGCGTTCTTGTTGTCTGATTCGATAACGGACGCAAGCTGGTCTGACGCTTTCAACGCATCGCCCAGCTTCATGTAGGATAGAGCCAGCCGAAGACGGACCCCCGTGTCCCTCGGGCGACTCTCGACTTCTTTCTCTAGTTTCTTTGTGATCTTTCGAAGGGACTTCTCATCCATTGTCACTGTGAGCCCCCCACTCGCTCTTCTCTTGTACCCATAAAGTTTCTCCTATTACACGTATAATACCTCCCAACCATTGACTCGGAGTAATCCTACTATAATAATAGGATTATCAATAAGGAGAAGAGGAGGCGGCACAATCCCCTTTAGGCTTTCAACTCGCGGTCACTACGCTGTCCTCCTGATGTACGAACTGGCGAGGGCGGGAGACTCCTACTGCTCGCTTGCGAACATCGCCTCGATTCAAAAAGTCTCTCCTAAGTATCTGGAGCAAATTGTGAGGCCTCTAAGAGAAGCGGGGCTGGTTAAGAGCCGTCGAGGCTTTGGCGGAGGATACTCTCTTGCCGGTTCTCCAAACCAGGTGACGGTGGGAGACATAGTAAGGGCAGTAGAAGGACCCGTAGTCCCTGTGGAATGCGCGGG
>DAIRWA010000001.1:4115-7787 GCA_036802545.1 Bacillota bacterium
ACTGCCGGGCGCGAGGGGTTTGGCAAAAAGTCGGAGAAGCCATTGATACTGTTCTAGATTCAGTCACCCTGGAGGGCCTCCTCCAAGAGTGAAACCCAAGGAGGTTTCGGGGAATATGCATGGAATTCGCCGGGTGTACTTGGACCACTCAGCTACGACACCTGTGAGGGCGGAAGTGATGAGCGTCATGATGCCCTATTTCGCCGGACATTTCGGCAACGCGTCCAGCGTTCACCGCTGGGGAAGAGAAGCGAGAGCGGCCATGGACGATGCCCGGGAAAAGGTGGCGGCGCTCATTGGAGCCGAACCTCAAGAGATCATTTTCACGTCGGGCGGCACCGAAGCCGACAATTTGGCGATCAGAGGCACGGCTTGGAACAAGCGGCTCAAGGGAAACCATCTGATCACGTCGGCAGTGGAGCACCATGCAGTGCTTCACACGTGCGAGACCTTGGAAAAAGAAGGTTTCGAAGTAACCTACTTGCCCGTGGACAAGCACGGCATGATAGACCCGGCTGACGTTCAGAAGTCCATAAGAAAAGAGACGGTCCTGATAACCCTTATTCATGGGCATAACGAGGTCGGCACAGTCGAACCGGTCAATGAAATAGGCGCCGTGGCCAGAGATCACGGGGTCACGTTTCACGTTGACGCGGTCCAGAGTGCCGGGAAAGTACCGATAGAGGTATCGGATATGAACGTTGATCTGCTGACCATGTCCAGCCACAAGATGTACGGACCAAAAGGTGTGGGCGCCCTCTACGTGAGGAAAGGAACGCGGCTCAACCCCCAGGCGACAGGGGGCAGCCACGAGCGGAACTTAAGGGCCGGAACCGAAAACGTGCCCGGCATCGTCGGTTTTGGAGAGGCCTGCAGGCTCGCGTCAGAGGAGCTTCCGGCCGAGTCCGCAAGGCTTACTATTCTTCGCGACCGCCTAATTGAGGGCATCCTGGGGTCTATTCCTGACACGGTGCTTAACGGTCACCCTACGATAAGGCTGCCTAACCACGTCAATATCAGCTTCCGATTTATCGAGGGTGAGGCAATACTCTTGAACCTTGACCTTATGGGGATCGGAGCGTCGTCGGGATCAGCATGCACATCAGGCTCACTGGAGCCATCCCATGTACTCTTGGCCATGGGTCTTCCTCACGAGCTCGCCCACGGATCCTTGAGAATGACCTTGGGCGCGTCCAACACCGAAGAGGACATAGACTACGTCTTGTCAGTCTTGCCTCCGATAGTGTCCAAGCTACGAGATATGTCGGTTTTTAGACACGAATGAAGGCACTTACGGTTCCCCAGAAAGGCGTGGGTTTCAATGTATAACGACAAGGTTATGGATCACTTCACAAACCCAAGAAACGTAGGCGAGATCGAGGGAGCCGACGGGACGGGCCAAGTAGGAAACCCGGTATGCGGCGATGTTATGAGAATTACCATCCGGGTGGAAGACGACCGTATAGCCGACATCAAATTCCGCACCTTTGGGTGCGGGGCGGCCATCGCCACCAGTTCCATGGTGACCGAACTGGTAAGAGGTATGACATTAGACGAGGCCATGAAAGTCTCCAATAAGTCAGTAGCCGACGCCTTAGGCGGGTTGCCGACTCCCAAGATGCACTGCTCGAACCTAGCCGCGGACGCGCTACACAAGGCGATAGAAGATTACCGGGCTAACCACCCCAAAGCGTCGGGGTCGTAACAGAAACCCCGGTCTTTTGAGAGGCTGTGGCAGAATACTGTGCCGCAGCCTTGTTTCTCATTCCTATCCCCATAATCTCTCCGAATTCCGATAATGTGAATGTTTGTCGAAACACGTTGGGTTACGGAACAAATCCGCAGGAATAACGTCACACTGCAAGAAGACAGTTCTATGTTTCACAAAAAATGGACCGGGGTGAAGGCCTTGAAAAGAGACCGACCAAATCATCGCAACACTTTATCGCCGAAGAAGATATGGGCTCTAATCCTCTTTATCGCGCTCATCGCGTCGGGAGTGCCGTCCATGGCTCTGGCCGAATCCCCCGGGACTCCGGTTCCAGCCGGGTTTTCGGGTTTTGAGGCAGTGGTCCAAGGAGACGTCTGCAATGTAAGGACCGGACCCGATACGACACACCCATGGATGGGACAAGTCCTCCAAGGCAAACGCGTTGAGATAACAGGATTCCAGAACGGATGGTACAGGATAAAGCATGACTTACGAGAAGGCTACATAGCAGGATGGCTTGTTGATATCGATCTGTTGTCCAGAGGGATCTCTGCCAGGATCACAAAAAGCGACGTCAATGTCCGTCAAGGCCCGGATACCACGTATCCGGTGAAGTTCATGGTGCAAGCAGGAACGATTCTCCCCGCCCAAGCCAAACGCGGAGAATGGATCAGAGTCACCCTGGGAGACGGCGACTCGGGCTGGATCAGAGAAGACCTCCTCGTCCTGGAATACCGAAAACCTTTGGATACACAAGCGACTGACCTTCTGGTTTCGCCCTCCGGGAGTTCCCTCAGCGCCATGGTAGGTTCTGCCACCCTTGCCACTCTTCACCGGGGAGATTCTGCCAAACTCGTTGGGTGCAGGGGCGCTTATATAGCCGTTGTGACTTCACAAGGCGTCGGAGGATGGGTGTACGGGCCTTCCGCGACGGTCTCATCGGCGGCGGACAGTTCGCTTTCATTTGGAGTATCGGCCAGTTCCTGGAGCCTGGGTAAGTACTCAACCGTGACTGTAACCGCCACAGACGTCAACTTCAGGTCCGGTCCCGGAACCGGCTATCAGGTCCTGGGAATGCTGCAGAAAGGCGACAACATCCGTCTCATAGAACGCCAAGGCGAATGGATAAGGGGCGTGTCACCCAGAGGGGTAACTGGTTGGATAGCCGCCTATCTCACTAGCGCTTCATCAGGACAAGGCTCCTCCGCGTTCACAGTCACCGCCGATGCTTCGGGAACTACCAGGACCGTTACAGTGACGGGCAATTTCGCGACTGCGATAGTTGTGCCGGGCGATGACGGCAAGTCGGTAATCGTAAGCACGTCCTCACTCTTTGGCACAGATACACGGCTGCCAATCAACGCTTACGAGTTCGAGGCCATCCAAGTGAGATCAAGCGACGTGACCATAGCTCTTTCGGGCAAGCCCAATTACCGGGTCACGTCCAATACTCCGGGCAAGGTATTGGTAGAGTTCACACCTGCCATTACGGGGGTCTCGATCAAAAGCGGCACCAACGCTGATGTAGTAACAGTAGACACACTCGGTTACGCCTGGCCCGACATCCAAAGCAACGGCAGCACGGTAGACCTGTTCATCCCCGGCGCCACCTATAACGGCGGCCAAGCGAGTGGTCAGGGAGACTCGGTGAAGCTCGTTGGCATAAGCGCTCGGGACGGAGGAACCAGTGTGACTATGAAAGTCCCGGAAAACGCCTCTTACGTGCTCTCGCGCACGGCCACGTCTCTCACGGTCAAGTTTTCCAAGCCGGGTCTTCAAGGCAAGGTAATCGTGATTGATCCCGGCCACGAATGCGAGGATCCGGGTGCAGTCGGACCCACCGGCCTTTACGAACGGGACGTCAACTGGGAGATCGCCGGAAACCTCGCGGAACGCTTGCGAAAGCATGGCGCCGTAGTCGTTATGACCAGAGATGGGCAGTATGACCCCTCCCCAGCCCC
>DAIRWA010000001.1:7797-35600 GCA_036802545.1 Bacillota bacterium
GGGCCTACGCGGTTGGCCGATTGGGTGCCCGGCCTAGACGAGTATTCGGGCTCGCTGGCTAAGAGATCAGCATGGTCCGAAGGTGCCGATCTCTTCATATCCCTCCACAATGACTCGGTGCTAAACCGCAACGTTGGCGGAACAACATCTTACGTCTGCGATAGGACCTTGAACGGCAAAGAATCCAGAAGACTCGCCTCTCTCGTCCAGACCTACCTCTGCCCTGCGTTAGGCACACTCAACAGAGGAGTCAAGGACTCAGAATTGTTTGTGGTAAGAGAAACCTCCTGCCCTTCGGTCTTAGTGGAGGTCATGTACATTTCCAACTATACCGAAGAAGCCTATCTTCGTAGTCCCAACACATGGGACCTGGCCGCATCGGCAATACATCAAGCCATTGAGCGGTATTTTAACCCCTCGGGTATTCCGGCGGGGATTTAGGGCGGACCGATAGGGAACATCTCGTCCAGCGTGACGAAGCTATAGCCTTGTTCTCGAAGGGTATCGATGATAACGGGGAGGGCCTGGACGGAACCGGACAGGTCCTCACCCGGACCTCCCGATGAGTGCTGAAGCACTACCGCCCCGGGGCTCATCATCTCCATCACCCTGGCAATCACCGTATCTTTCGGAAGCCCTCGCCAGTCCAATGAGTCTACGGACCACATAGCGATCCTGTAACCAAGCGATGCCGCCTCCTCAACCAGGTTGGGGGAAATCGCCCCGTAAGGAGGGCGGAACAAGCCCGAACCCGACACTCCTACTTTAGCAAGCGCTTCCTCTGTTAGGGAGAGTTCCTTCCGAAGAGGCTCGCCGGTTTCTTTCACAATCTCCGGGTGCGTGTACGTGTGATTTCCGACTAGGTGACCTTCCTGGATTATTCTTTGAGCGACGTCCGAATATTCCACGACTCTGTTTCCTATTAGAAAGAACGTCGCCCTTACCTCTTTTGCCTTCAGGACATCAAGCACCTGAGGTGTATACAGTCTATCGGGCCCGTCGTCGAAAGTAAGACACACGTTCTTAGTTTCGGTTGGACCGAGCCGCAAAACCAAGCTGGGATATAACCTTACCAGGTCTATTTCGCCTATGGGCCGATTGTCCCTCTCGGAGCCTCCCTTTAGGGGAACCTGACCGAGATCTGGACGCTCGGGATCGGCGAAGTATGCAAAGGCGACGATTAGAACCACCAAGATGACTCCGGCCAAGAGCCGTTCGCTTGTCTGGCGCACGAAAAACACCCCCGGCACTAGTGTGCTCCGGGGGCGCCTTCCGTAACGGTTTTTCGATGCGCTTCCGAGAAGGCCCTAAAAAGCGGTTGCCCCGGTAAAGGTGAAGTCCTTGATCTTCACCGCCGGCAACACAGAACTGAAAGTACTCCACCAGTCCCTTGTAAGCCTAGAAGACTTGGATATAGACTCAACGCGGCCAAAGGCTTCTACCATGGATTCGGTAAACCGCAGGTTCTTTACCCTAGCGACAAGATGGCCGTCCTCAATTAGAAAAGTGCCGTCCCTGGTTGTACCGGTAGCCACCACGTTTGAAGGATCCGGGCAGTGAGTGTAATGGAAACGGGTAACCAAGAGACCTTTCTTGGTGGACGCGATCATCTCTTCCAGGCTTTCGTGGCCCTCGGCCATAAACATGTTGCTGGGCACCAGTCCATAGTAGCCTCTCATTTGCCCCCCTGCGTGTCCGGTAGTCTCCACCCCATCCTTAACCGCGGTCCTGGTGTCATACACCACACCGGAGGCAATCCCTTTATCTATAAAGACTACTTTCTTCTTGGGCATGCCTTCCAAGTCAAACGGGACATCTAAGCCTCTCACATCGAGACCGTCATCCCAAATAGTGATATTGTCCCCCATTACTTTCCGGCCCATCTTATCAGCCATGAAGCTGCGCCCTTGCTGCTTAGCCTCTGCGCCAAACGAGTAGAGTCCCAGAAACCGCACGAGATCAGCTAAGGCGTACTCCAAGAAGATGGTGTCATATCTGCCGGGGGGCAGGTCCTTGGCATTAGGGTACAGCGTCGCTTTGTCCGTTGCTTCTCTAGCCACTTGGTCAAAGTCAATTTCTCTTACGTCCCTGGTCAGCCGGTCTGCATACCCTGTGTTCGCGCCGGATTGCACTATCGTCCGAAAGAACCCCTCGGTTGACCCATGGTAAGCGCGAACACCGGCAGTACTGGCCACCGCTATCTCGTGAGTCCCTGTAGCGAAGCTTCCTGCGGCCTCAAGCCCTTTGGATTTCGCCAAAGATATGACCACACCGCATGCCGAGGCCCTGTCGGCGGGCTTCATGCCGGCTGTAGCCGGCACGTATGAGGAAATCTCCGCTAAAGGCCTGGGCTTAGGCAGCCCTCTAAAGTCGCTCTCTTCTCCTGCCAATTCAGCGTTTTCAAGGGCTGAGCTGACAGCCCAACGCAAAGAGCCGTCGTCTAGCAGATTCACTTGGGATACCCCGGCCTTCCTGCTCTTAACCGCCCTCACAGTTAGGATGTGGTCTTGACGCCTAAGGTTCTGGTGTATGTGGTTTCCGTAGAACCGGGTAAGGCTTAGGTCCTCTACAGAAAGGGAGGCTTCCAGTTCAAACCCCTTGGCGAAAGATACCACTTTCTCCAAGACCTTCAAGGCATCTTCTTTCCCTATCACTTAACCCACACCTACCCTTACTTTTCGAAAACGAGCCGGAGCAGCGCCGTGCCCGACGTGGATTACTTGGACAGGTTCACCTTTGGCGCAACCGGGGGTCCCCCATATGTGCCATTCGTCTTTCCCCTTACCCGAAACCGCGTCGCAAGAACCCCAAAACTCAGGCGTTATGCCTGTATGAGCCGAGTTCTTGAGCATCCGGCCCAAAGATCCGTCCTTTATCTCGTAGGCGATCTCTTGACCGAAATGAAAATTCCACCGCTTGTCATCAAGGCTCCAACTCTTGGGGTTGTTTACAAATACCCCTTCCTTTGTGTCCTTGATGATCTCGTCGAGAGTCCAGTCACCCGGCTCTAGGTTTATGTTGGTCATACGCACAAGAGGGATGTTCTGCCAGCCAACCGCCCGCATGGTTCCGTTAGATTCCTGGCCAAACCTAGGGGCCAACTCCCGAGAAGTCAGGTAGTCCGTAAACACCCCTTCCACCACCAAGTCTGTGCGCTGAGCCTTTATTCCTTCGTCGTCAAAGCCGAAGCTGCCCAGACCGCCCGGTACCGTGGCATCCGCGACCATGTTTACCGAGTCAGACCCGTAGCGATAGTTGCCTTTCTTATCCGGGGTCAGAAAAGATGTGCCCGCAAACGTAGCTTCCTGACCAAGAACCCTGTCTAGCTCGACGGGATGGCCGCACGACTCGTGAATCTGAAGAGCAACCATCTCGCCGCCCATGACCAGGTCGGTTACTCCGCGAGGACAAGTAGGCGCCTTCAAGAGCGCCGCCGCTTCTTCTCCAAGGGTCTCGGCTTTGGTCGGAAGATCGAGATCCTCCACAAACTCGTATCCGCCGTCTTTGAAGTCCGAGAATGAGCGGGACTGCACATCTCCGGCCCCTCTTGCCATAACCGACACGGACGCGCCGGTGTGGATGGACGTCTGTTCGATTTGCCTCCCGTCGGTGGACATGAACTGCTTTTCTTCTCTGTAACTCATCAAAGACGCGCTTGCGCGTGCCACACCAGGCATCTTCTTTGCCCTATCCAGGACGTCGGACAAAAGACCGACTTTATCCTCTGTCTTCACTTGAAGCGGGTCTATCTTGTGAGGCGTATGCCTCTTAGCCCGAATGGGAGGCAAAGGCGAAAGGGACACCCCATCTCCTCGCTTGTGCCTGGCCGACGCCTCAGCTATTCTGACAGCCTCATCGGCCATTCTCTCTATGCTGCGCGGATCCAGGTAGGGAGTGGCCGAAAAGCCCCATGCTCCATCCACCAGCACACGCAAGCCAAGCCCCGTGCTCTTCTGGCTGGAAGCCCTGGGCGCGCTATCGGTGGAAGCGCTGACCGGAGCTTGGGTCAATGTAACGTAGCGGGCGTCCGCATATTCGGCCCCCAACTTCTGAGCAAGCCCCAACACCCTATCCAGCTCGATAATCAAGCCTCTACCGCCTCCTAGAAGTCTAGCGGGCTCTCACACAAGGCCACTGTGAGTTTCACGCATTCCTCAAGGTCATCAAGATCTATCATTTCGCATGGGCTGTGGATGTACCGGCACGGGATAGAGATGACACCCGCGGGGATGCCGGCCTTGGTCATCTGGATGGCGCCCGAGTCGGTACCGCCCGCCTCAAGCACTTCCATCTGGTACTCGATGCCCTTATCTTGGGCCACCTTGACCATGTAATCCCGAAGGGCAGGAGTGCAGATAAGGCTGGAGTCTTTCACCTTAATCGCCGCTCCTCCTCCTAAAGACACGTCCATGGTAACGCCCTTGGGAGTATCGCCGGTCCTGGTGACGTCCAAAGCGATACCGACATCCGGTTCTATCCCGAATGCCGCCACCCTGGCTCCCCTAAGACCCACTTCCTCCTGAGTTGAGAACACGGCATAGATATCGTGGGTTGTCTTCTTAAGCCTCTTCAGGGCCTCGATTATGGCAGCGCAGGCCGCTCTGTCATCGAGAGCCTTTGCGACGAACCGTGACCCGAGATCTATGGCCGGCTGGAAGAACGCGGCGCTGTCCCCGACCTTGACCTTAGCTGAAGCTTCTTCCTTGTTCTTAGCGCCGATATCTACGAAGAGCTTATCGGTCTTCATGTCCTTAGGGTCGTCTATCCTCTCGGAACCGATGACACCAAACATCCCGTTCTCGAAGTATACCCTCTGCCCCAGTGAGACGAAGGGGTTGACTCCGCCTATCGTCCCGTAGCGCAAGAAGCCATCCTTGTCTACGTGGGTGACCATCAACCCGATCTCATCCATATGGCCATCCAAAAGGACCTTCTTGCCGCCCGTGCCCTTTTTCAAGCAGATCAGGCTCCCCAAAGCATCGACTCTTATCTCGTCCACAAACGGTTCGACTTCTCTGCGAATTACTTCTCTGACAGGGCCTTCCGAACCTGACGGTCCATAGGCCTCGGTAAGTGTCTTTAAGAGGGTCTTCACGGTCTAAAACCTCCTTCAACGCTCTTCACAAAGGATACCAGAAGCTTCCTTGCCGCCTCGAAGTCAGCCATGGACATCACGGCGAACGGCGAGTGTATGTAGCGGCACGGGACTGAGATCGCCGCCACAGGGCAGCCTGCCCTCGCCTGGTGGATGACCATAGCGTCATTGCCCCCTGAAGTGGCCTCTCTGTACTGAAACGGTATCCCGTTCTCCTTGGCGATCTTCGCAAGCCGGTCCAGCATCCCTTTGTGGAATATTGTCCCGCGGTCCATGACCGACAAGACCGCTCCTTTTCCGATTTCTGTGGCGTAGCCCTCAGGTTCAGTGCCCGGGATGTCCGCACAAACGGTGCCTTCCAACGCTATGCCCATATCAGGATTAACCCGGTACGCGGCGACCCTGGCCCCTCTGGCCCCCAGTTCCTCCTGGGTTGAGAACACAGCGTAAACCTGAACGTTCTCCCATGTTTCTTTTAGAAGTTCCAGAAGAAGGGCGCACCCGGCGCGGTCATCCAGGGCCTTGGCCTTGACTATCCCTGGCCAAAGCTCCTCATACTCTGTGTCGAAAACAACGTAGTCGCCCACTTTGACTTTACGCTCGGCCTCGTCTTTGGACTTGGCGCCAATGTCGATGGTGAGCTGTTCTATGGGAATCACAGAGTCCCGCTCCCTGCGCTCCTGCAGGTGAATGGCCTTTGCCCCAATCACTCCCGGTACCTTATCTTTGCCTATCAGCACCCTTTTGGACGTGAGAACCGCGGCAGGCACTCCGACGCTCCTGAACCGAAGGAAGCCGGTCTTCTCGATATGTACGATCACAAGCCCAACCTCATCCATGTGAGCATCTACCAGGACCCGTGGGCCCTTGTCTCCCTTGCGGGCTATAACGTTACCGAGCACGTCGGTCTCGTAGTGTACTCCCATGGCGGAAAGCCTACCCACTATGGCGCTTCTGACTTCATTCTCGTTACCGGAGACCCCTGCCAGGGACGTGAGCTCCCTCAGTTCCATTGTGTCAACTCCTTCACGAATGCCTCATCGCACGATGCGATGAACTTGGCCAGGAGCCGGCCGGCCTTCAGAACGTCTCCCACTGACAGTGTTTCGACCGAAGTGTGCATATACCGTAGAGGGATGGATACTAAACCGGTGGCCACACCCTCGCCCGACATCTGCATCGCCCACGCGTCCGTACCGGTCCGACCGGGGGCTACCTCGGTCTGGATGGAAATACCCAGTTCTTCAGCGGCTTTCTTGAGGCCGGCGAATATCTTGGGATGGATATTACCGCCCATGGCCAAAGTGGGACCCTTTCCAACCTGAGACGTCCTCCACTCCGGAACGCCCGGGGTCTCCCCATGGCACACGTCGATAGCTATGCCTATATCAGGCTTAATCCCGTAGGAAGAGACGATTGCGCCTTGGAAACCCGTTTCTTCCTGGGTGGTCGCAACGCCGTAGACATCCGCCGGTACCTTATACTTCTTTAGTTCTTCCAAACAGACCAAAATCACGCCGACTCCGGCCCTGTCGTCCATGGATTTTCCAGATAGGAAATCGCCCATTAGCTCAGTCACTTGGCGTTTGTATGTGACGACGTCACCGACTCGCACTAGTTTCCTCACTTCATCCTCGGGCAACCCGACGTCAATGAACAACTCGTCAAGCTTCTGTGCCTTCATGGCATCCTCGGGAGCGACCAAATGCGGGGGCTTGACGCCGACTAAGCCTGTCAACGGGCGTTTCCCATACACTATGACCTCATGTCCCGGAAGCACCCTTGGGTCAACACCGATGCCCGCGAATCGGAGGAACCCTTTTTCTTCGATCTTCTTCACGATCAATCCGATCTCGTCCATGTGCCCGGCCAGCATTACCTTGGGGCGGGGTCCTTCCCCATCGCCCCTCCTGTACCCAATGACATTGCCTAGGGCGTCGCAGCGCATGTCGTCCACCAATCCGGTCATCGCCTCTTCCATGACGGAAGCGGCATTTTGGAACTCATGTCCCGATACCCCGTAGGCCATGGACGCCTTCTTTAGAAACTTCTTTAAGTCAAGACTCAGATCCGACACCTCCTGTGCCCAAACCATCTTTATGGACGGATTAGGGTATTCTTCGATGGGACTGGAAAATCCTGCGATAAATGCTATCCTGCCAAGATCACAGGGCACCCGGTCTTTTCAGAAAACCGCTTATGGCTAACACCCTCCAGGTCCCTGCCCCAGACGTCAAACGCCCGCCGGGGAAGAGTCACGGTAACCGGTGCGCTCCGACCTCGGGTCGCGTTCCTGTAAGCGGCAAGAAAATCTCTTACAGTCAGGAGCCCTCCGGCCTTTATATTTCCCCCAAAGTACCTGCTTTTGACCGAGACGACTCTGCCTTCCAATCCGCGCTGCTCCAAAGACGCCGAAATCAGGGGCTTTGCCAAAGATGAGGTCAATATCAAGGGCGGCGTCCCGCGACCAAAACCCGCTCTGAAGGACCACTGGGAAAAACCTCGTGAGTCCAAGTCTTCATATACGATAAACCCGGGAGACGTCCTTCTGGGCTTTTTCAAGGCCATTTCGACCTGAGCGCTCTCTCTCATAACAGTTATCTTTGGGTTTCCTCGCTCCTTGGCAAGCTCAAAAGCATCCTTTCGAGTAAACACTTGAACGCCTGAAACCCTTGTTATGATGTCACCGGGGAGAAGCCCCGCGACTCTTGCGGGCGTATTATCCATCACGGCCTCTACACGGGCGCACAGGTCCTTAAGCTCGGGAGGCTCAAATAGCACAGGAAGTCCCATCTCCTCGCTTAACAACCGGGCGAAACGCCTGGATTCGGGCCAAGTTGAAGGAGGCATCTTACTGGCCAATGGGTGTTTCGCGGAAAACCCGGGAGCAAGCAGCCGAATAGAAACTGCGCCCGAATCTCTTAAGAACCGGCAGGTCTCACGAATGTCGTCCCACCCCGCCAAGAATGGAAGGGCCACGATGCTCCCTTCGAACTTGAGGATTCCGCTTAACGCGCGTACGTTCTTGAGGGTCACCTCAGGCTCCGGGTCCCCCATGATCTCCGGCCTCTTTCCGACGGTGTTCAAAGAGACGATCAACTCCACCCCTAAGGCCCCTAAGCGGCGGGACATTGCCGGAGTCAGGAGAGATCCGTTGGTCGTCACGCGGATGGGTTTGTCCGGATAGGCAGCCCTGACCTTCTCGATGATCTCAAGGAAATCCGGATGAGTAAGAGGCTCACCCTCGTTGATCCTGGTCACCGACTCGCCG
Source organism: Bacillota bacterium (assembly GCA_036802545.1). Taxonomy (GTDB): domain Bacteria; phylum Bacillota; class Sulfobacillia; order Fermentithermobacillales; family Fermentithermobacillaceae; genus DULO01. The sequence goes on from DAIRWA010000001.1 coordinate 16,164, forward strand.
ATAACCACTGCCCCCGGGGCGTTCTGCAGCCAGGGGATAGTCTCCTCAATATCATCTAAGCTCCGCGTCCCAATGGTGAAAACCTCGCAAGATCTCGGGTTATAGCGGTTAGAGCAAAACACGCACCCCATATTGCATGTAGAGGTGATGGGCAGAACGCCCTCCTTCAGGGCCTGGTACAACAGAGCCTCCATAGAGGGCTTCTCATCGGGAATACGCGCGGAACACATCAGTTATCCACCTTTCACCGCCCAAGACTTGAGCGGCAGGTCTGAGTAAGCGTTCAAGTCGGGGCCGGCTGTTGTCCCTGCCATAAGGCGGTAGTAAGCCGCGGAAGCTATCATGGCCCCGTTGTCGGTGCAAAGCTCTCTTGAAGGGATGAACAAAGGTACGCCAAGGCTCTCCGCCAGTGCCGCCGCCTCCTTACGCAAGAGGCTGTTGGCGGCTACTCCACCGCACAAGGCCAAGGCCTCCGCTCTTGTCCGCTTCAAAAGCTCGGGCACATGGTACAGAAGCTCTCGAACAACGGCTTTGCGAAAACTCGCCGCAAGATGCGGAACACACTCCTCTCGCTTTTCACATGCCTCGAAATTTTGCAGAGCTCGGGTCTTGAGCCCGCTAAAACTGTAATCTGACTGCCTTCCTTTCATCTTCGGGTGGGGAAACCAGAAGGCTTCCGGATCTCCATCTTCAGCCACCTTGTCCAAGTAAGGGCCTCCCGGAAACGGTAACCCTAGTTCTCTGGCGACCTTGTCGAACACCTCACCGGCCGCGTCATCACGAGTCTCGCCGAGGGTTTTATAGTTTCCCGGCCCTGTAAGCAGGATAAGGTCCGAGTGGCCGCCGGAGACAACCAGGTTTAGGGCGGGCATTCTCGGCAGGTCCGGGCCAAGGAAGTTTGCCATTATGTGACCTTCTAAGTGCTGGACTCCAACGACTGGTATCTCTAGACCAAGAGCCAAACTCTTGGCGAAAGACACGCCGACCAAGAGGGCCCCCATAAGTCCCGGTCCGTTTGTAACCCCTACGGCCTTTAGGTCTTTCAGAGAGACACCTGCCAACGACAAGGCTTCCTCTAGAACGGGCGAGATTACCTCCAGGTGTCTCCTTGACGCGATCTCCGGCACAACGCCCCCATACTTCGAGTGGAGGTCCACCTGCGAAGACACTACATTAGAAAGGACCCTCCTCCCGTCTTCCACCACGGCAATTGAGGTGTCATCGCAGGAAGTATCGATCCCCAGAATCAACAAATACTCTCGCCACCCATCGTTTGTATGTCTTTCCCTTCAAGCCTACAAGAGAATATACTTTTCCGTAAGGTGGTCACTATTCCTTCCTGGCCGGATGTGAGAAACTCACTAAGACGAAAACTTTGATCCCAGGAGGGTAACCCCATGCACTTCGCCGACAGACTTCACGAACGCTCAAGACACCTGAAATCTCATCTGGTGGTGGGCATCGACCCTGACCCGCACCGTCTCTTTGGCCCTGGCTCTCTCCTTTTGAGGGCGTATCCCGGGCGGGACAGAGCTTACCTGCTTGAGAGATTTTGCGCCATGGCTTTGGACGCCGCGGAAGAAACGGCCTGCGCGATAAAGCCCCAAGCCGCGTTCTTCGAGAGCATGGGCGTTCCCGGGTGGCAAGTCCTCGAGTCGCTCATAACCGAAGCCAGGCACAGGGGTGTTCCAGTGATCTTGGATGCTAAGCGCGGGGACATCGGCAATACGGCTAACGCCTACGCGCAAGCCTACCTTGGAGCCGAGGCGCCGCTGCGCGCCGACGCGCTTACTGTAAACCCCTACTTGGGGCCGGATACTCTTGAACCGTTTATACAGGCGGCCGTCAAGGCTGAAGCAGGATTGTTCGTCTTGGTTAAGACCTCAAACCCCGGATCCGGCGTCTTTCAGGATTCCATCTTATCGGATGGCGGAACTCTATATTCGAAGGTCGCAAAAGCTGTCGATGAAGCCGGGGGGCAATACCTGGGTGAATGCGGCTACTCTAACGTCGGGGCGGTGTGCGGTGCCACATATCCCATAGAACTGGCAACGCTAAGAAAACTTATGCCGCGCTCTGTCTTCTTGGTCCCTGGTTATGGAGCTCAAGGCGGGACCGCAAGAGATGTCATGGAAGCGTTCCACCCGGACGGCTCCGGCGCTGTGGTCTCATCCTCCAGAGGCATAATCTTCGCATACCAGAAACAAGACATGAGCCCTGATCCACAAGAAATGTCTTCGGCGGTCCTCAGGGCGGCTATCGCAGCCAAGGAAGACATAGAGAATGCCTTATCCGCAAGGGTAGGTGACTAGATCATCCACTTCAGGCGTTCCGCTTTTGGCTTGGCTGGGCCAAGAGAATCTTTCCACATTATGATGGCATCTTCGTTGGTGTCGCTATAGTATCCCTTTCTGATGCCGCGGTCCACAAAACCCAGGTCTCGATAGAGCGCCTGAGCTGAGAAATTGGAGACTCTCACTTCCAAGGTCATGCGCGTTGCCCCGCGTCGCTTCGCTTCTTCGAACATCGCCATAAGCATCCTTCGGCCTATAGCCTTTCGCCTGAAACCCGGATGAACGGCAATGTTGGTAATGTGGGCCTCGTCGAGGATAACCCACATTCCTACATAGCCGATTATCACGCCGGCATGCCGGGCCACGAAGTAGTAGGCGTAGGTGTTGTCGGTCAGCTCAGATTGGAAGGCTCGCCTTGACCAGGGAGTCGGGTATGACAGCGCCTCAATCTCTAACACCCGGTCTAGGTCGGATACATGCATCTGCTCGATGTCAATCTCCAGAGGATACTCCATTGCCATTCACCCGCACTCTCCCATCATCTCGGGCGGACCTTGCCTTCGGATCTGACTTCTGCCTGGGACTTCCTAAAATACCGGGGAAACGCCTCCTTCGGCTCTTTGACGATCCCATCCGCGAACATCCTGGCTCCAATAAGCCCTAACGTCCCCGGTCTGGGCAATCTCGAGTACGACTCGACTGGCGTAATCTTGGGCCCCTTGCCTTCCTGCCGGACATTAAGCGCGACCAAGTCCATGGCCGCGTCGCCGGTCACGTGTACTTCCGCGACTCTCAAGTTCCGCACTTCCCTAAGAAGCTCGTCCAGGTCTCTGGCTTTGGCCTCAATGATCTCTTGAAACCCATAAAGGCCGGAAAAACCCAGGTTCCCTTCGACCTTGGCCCGCGAGTACCCGGCTGACGCGGCCTGAGCTCTCGCCCTACCCGATGCCACAACAACGTGCCGAAAGTGCCTTGCCTGGTAAAGCACCACTTCGAAACTTGGCACCATGACTATTGGCTTTCCTAGGGAAACAGCCAGCCCTTGCGCGGTAGCCGCGCCTATCCGAAGGCCCGTGAAAGAACCCGGTCCCTCAGAAACCGCGACGCAAGATACATCGTGAAGGGGCACGTCGGATCTGTCCAACGCCTCCGCGCAAAGGGGAAGTAACATCGTGGAATGTGCCTTCGGTTTGTTAAAAATAATCTCCGAAAGCACGTCCTGTCCGTACACTAAGGAAACCCCCAAAAGGGTCGTGCTAGTTTCGAGGGCCAGCACCACGGGCCCGTCTTTCCTCGAATCGGGAAACGACATCCTTTGCCTTCTCTCCCCACTTAAGATTAGATGCCTCAATGGATATTCGCCTTTCTTCAGGAAAGAAAGGTACGAGCTCCATACTAATCTTGATCGTCCACAAAAGCAGACCTTCCGCCCTTTGGGCCCATTCAACGACCACAACTGTCTTGGAATCAGGCTCTTCCAAAAGCCCTGCTTCCATGGCCTCATCTCCGGAAAGCCTGTACAGATCGAGGTGGCGCAGGGTGAGGCGTCCCTGGTGCACCCTCTCCAAAACAAAACTCGGGCTCAAAACCCTCCCCTTATAGCCTATGCCCAAGCCGATGCCTTGAACCAGCACGGTCTTGCCTGCCCCGAGAGGGCCTTCGAGAAGAATCGCCTCGCCACCCGAAAGAGCCTCGCCTAGCATTCGTCCGAATGCTCTTGTGTCTTCCGGAGAGAAGGATTTGAGTCTTAACGTTTCTTGTCGCATAGTCGATCAAGCATTGCCCTGAGATTCTTCATATCCGATTCTACAAGACCTCGCTTCCTCCGTTCGTCTCTCAACACGGCGGCTGGGTGGAAAGTGACCAAGTAGTGAACCCCATCCTCTTCAAACCACTTACCCCGGTCCCGGGTGACCCTGATTGACGGGTCCACCAAAGTCTGACTGGACAAAGCACCTAAGGCCACAACGATACGCGGGCTAATAATGCGCATCTGTGCCCGTAGGTGGGGTAGGCACGCGCTCACCTCCGCAGTCTCGGGCAGGCGATTACGCGGAGGCCTGCACTTGGCAATGTTGCATATGAATACATCTTCGCGCCGAAGCCGCGCCTCGCTTAGGAGGCCGTCGAGAAGCTTTCCGGCCCGACCCACAAACGGGTTTCCCGATTCATCCTCGCTCTGCCCCGGTGCCTCGCCGATCAACATGACCTGGGCACGAGGGTCTCCATCGCCGAAAACCACGTTGTTGGCACCGGATCTCAAAGAGCAATCACTGCAGGCAAGCACCTTAGAGCGGAGAAGGCCCAGATCCATTATCCCTGCCCAAGCGTTGGCGCGGCAAGGCTCTTCTCTCCCCGCCACGATCTTCTGCTCTGTGATAGATTCGTCCCCAAGCAAGGCAAGCGATCTCGGGCCAGAGGTGACTGCGGCAGGAGCCGATTTCAACGCGTCTTCATCCTCAGCAAATAGCGAAACCTGCGTTGCGCCCTTATCTCTCAATTTTATCGCCTTCCAAGAATCTGCCCGCCGTTTTCTCTAACATCTCGACCTTCTTCCGAATTATCTCCGGATACTCCTTGATGAGAGACGCGTTGCCTAAGAGATGTTCTTTGACTTTGGCGGCTGTGTCTGGGTCTATTTCTAAGACCTTGTTGTAAAGCTCTTCCCCTTGCCGTGCGGCTTCGGGGCAGTCAGGCTGGCAGGGAAAGAAATCTTTTGTAAAGTACGCGAACGGATTGAACTCATCTTGGCCTTCCAAGTGGGTCAACTGGTTTGACGCCCGGCTCTCGGGGGTCAGCACGCCGCTTTGACGGTCAAACACATATCGGTCTATGCAGCACGGGGGAAAGCCTAGAATGGTCCCAAGGGTTTTTAGGTAGGCCGGGTTCTGCTCCTCGGGAAAGGCCCTGGCATAAACGGCTCCCGAATCAGGGGTCCTGAGCCTGTGATAGCGAATGTCTTTTCTCATGTCCTGCAGTTCAGTCAGCTCTGAGGCCACCTTAGGATCCGTGAAGAAGTAGACCTCTCGAATGGTAGGTCTGGACTCGAGCTCCTTGCGCATAAGACCCAACTTGTCCGCCCACTTCATGAATACCTGATACGAGTGGGACTTCTCGACCACTTCCGCATACAGGCTTTTCAAGACGTCCATGCGATGACGGATTTCGGCCATCTGGGACTTCCGCCAGTGCTTGCCTACTTTCCCCTTAAGAAAGTCTGACATGCTCTCCCCCGGCAACCGCTTGCCCTGAAGCTTCTGTCGAAACCTGTTGTCAATAGTGGCACCCAACACGCTTGCATCCGGGAGTTCGGCCGGCAAGACTATCTGTGAAGCCTGCCTGACGCCCAAGGCGACCGACAAGTAATCGTCAAACTTAGTGCGGTGAGGTATTACCTCTTCCTTCATGAACTCAATGAGCAGTTCTTTATCCATGCAGTGTGGCCGGGCAATCCCTTGTCCCGGCATGCCTCCCTTCGTTGGCTCGCACCCTAGTTACCATTGTTCTCTAGGATAGGTTTCTATCCCTCTAGATGGAAAACAAAAAGGGGAGAGTCGGCTCTCCCCTGAATCTACCCTGCCCTAATGCCTTCCCTACGCTTCTATGATCTCCACATTGGCCCTGGGGACGGTAACAATGGTCCCGTCCTGCAGTTTAGCTCGGAGGATTCTCACCTTGGCCTCCGTCTCAATTACCTGAAGCTCGGGAGGTAGGTCCACCACTTCGGCCAGATAGCCGAAATAGGGTTCCCGGATAATGCGAAGCGGGGTCCCCGGAACCAAGCCTTCAGATAGGTCATGCTCGGATTCCTGCTCCGTTGCCTGAAATCCCGGGACGATAATCTCGGGTCTCATGACGCCTGCCCTAATCTGAGTGGCCCCGTTAATCGAAGCCTTATATCCCGCTATCTGCTTGAACAGGTTGAAGGTCCTATCGGCCATTCTCATTTTGCCGAAGCCTTCGGTGATGATCACTGTTACGGGGACGTCTTCGTGACCGGTAATGGCGACTCCGATGTCCTGCCCCACATACGAGATGAGGTCCGTGTCGATGATGCCGCCTACGACAACGCCTCTCGCTCCAACCTCAGCAGCCTTCCGGATGCCGCCGGAGGTAACCAGAGAGCCACCGACTATCACTTTGTCCCGGTCCTGAGTTTGGAAGCAAGTCTCGTCAAGGACGTCATCGGGGTCCTCGACCGCTACCCGAACAACGCCCTGAGTCTCGCCGCCTACGCCAAAGATACCCTGAATATAGGCACCTTCGGTACTAAGGACGACTCCTTCTTTAGGAAGCACTTCTTCGACTACGCCGTCTATATAAGCATCGACTTCGATGGGGATTGGCGGCTCCCTCAAAGTGATCTGGCCGGTAACCGTGGAAATCATCTCAACGGTTCCGCTAACCGGGCACTTGACTTCATGTTTGAACAACCCGAAAAAGGAGCTGTACTTGGCTAGGAGCTCATCCTTCTCGATAGAGTCTCCTTCTTTCTTGGTCATGAAGTCCAAAACGTCTTCGGGCTCAATACCCAGGACGTTAGCTACGTTTACGGTCATCGGGTTGCCGGGGATTTGTGTCCTGGCTACCACCGTATCCGGCGATACTGACTGCCCCTTCTCCACAAGGACCTCGCCTAGGATAGGAAGGCGGCGCGTCTTCCTGATGATGGCCCTTTCGGTAACTTTTAGTCCAGGCGTATATGCGTGTGCCATTTCTACCTTCCCTCCTACTTAGCGTACTTGTCCAGCGATTCTTTGGGGTACAGGTTCAAGGCTCTGAACCATTCCACTAGCTTGGCGTTGCGCACGCCCTCTTCCATCGGAGGAGTGAAGGGCCGCCCGCGGGTGTCTATTATCACACCTACTACTCCGCCGTTAACTGTCTTCTCAACAGCGTGACCGTTGCCCGCACCCACGTTAAACTGCCTGGACGGCTGGATAACGGCCTTGGCGGTCTTCCCTTCGGGAACCAAAACGACTCTCATATTCCCATAAGGCACGTCTTCGGTGACTGACTTACCGTCCCATTCTAAAGTCACCTTCACACAAGGATCTCCCGGCTTCGCCCCTCCACTGGGGCCCGCCGGAGCTATCGCGGTGCCAAGTATAATTAGGCAGTCTCGGTCGAACACCTGCATGGACGCTTTCGGGTGGATCGTCGACAAGATGCCCAACTGCGGAGTCATGAAGATCGAGTCAACAGACAACATGGTGACTCCCTCGGGCTGGAACGCGTCAAGCATCATCATGGCGGACTGGGCGCGCCTAGGCGCATGGGACAGTACACCGCCCGAACCGACGATCATGCCGAGGTCCATGAGGTCGATGTACGACTCTCCGCTTCCGGACTGCTCGAAGGTGTCTCCGATGGTTCTCTCTTTGTGCACGCCGCGCAACCCCACAGCCAAGCTCTTGTGGTGTATGAACGCCAGCCTCAAAGCCTCACGAGAAATGGCCTGTTCGATAACCAATTCGTCGAGGGTTTGAGGAATAGTGGTCGGCCGGATCATCTTGTTGCGAATCCTGTTCCGAAGGTCCCCCTCGTCTATCTTGAAGGGTATCCATCGCATGATGTTCTGGACCCCGGCCTCTAACAGCACGTTGCAGATGGAGTAGCTCATCCCTAGGTTAGCGGACACCGTGCGGTTGAAGAACTCACCAAAAACTGAGAACACGTCAGTCGTGGCGCCGCCTATGTCGACACCGATAACGCTCAGGTCATATTCCCTGGATGCGGTCTGCATGCAAAGGCCGACTGCTCCCGGCGTGGGCATGATGGGCACAGGAGTCCATGACATGAGTTTGTTGTACCCGGGAGCCTGAGCCATAACGTGTTCCATAAACAGGTTGTGGATTTCTTCTCGCGCGGGTCCAAGAACTTCGGTTTCTAGGACCGGACGCAGGTTATCCACAACCCTAAGGTCTACTTTACCGCCTAGGCTCGCCTGAATGTGAGGCCGGGCGTCCTTGTTGCCTGCGTAAATAACAGGCAGGTTGTATCCGATACCCAGCCTGGGCTTAGGCTCGGCTGCCGAGATAAGCTCGGCAATCTCCACCACGTGGGTGATTGTTCCGCCATCTATACCCCCGGATAGAAGTATCATGTCGGGACGCAACTGGCGAATCCTTTGAATCTTTTCGTGCGGCTTTCGTCCGTCGTCCACCGAGATCGTGTCCATTACTATGGCACCGGCTCCAAGAGCCGCTCTTGCAGCCGATTCCGCGGTCATGGTCTTGACCACGCCCGCCACCATCATCTGTAGTCCGCCTCCGGCCGAAGATGTGGACATATATATGTCCACTCCTGAACCGTCAGCGCCTCTCGGTGTTATTACTCCTGTTTCGTTCAGAAGCGTCTTCCCGGTAAGCTCTTCAACTTCCCGGATAGCGTTTCTCGCGCCTGCGGTAACGTCCTCAAACGGAGCCTCGACTGTTGTCGGGGCCTCTCCCCTGACTATTAGACGATATTCATCGCCAACCTTCTCGATGAGGATCGCTTTGGTCGTTGTGGAGCCGCAGTCTGTAGCCAGAACAGAGTCAATCTCTCTGTCTAGCTTATAAGTTTTTTCTTCCGGCACTAACTGTCCCCCTCCCTTACTGCCAACGCCAAGGATACGGTGTTGTAAACCCACCTGGTAGCAATACGTTATTCTATCTCAGAATTCCTCTATTGAGGCGGTAATTCTTCTGACGAGCCAAACTCCTCGGCTTTCTTCTTATCCAACTCTAAAGCTTCGTCGAGCATGCTGGACCTCTTCGCCTGCTTTTGAAGTTGCCTATCTTTCTTGGCTTGCTTGCGCTCTTCTTCTTCCTGTTCGGACATGGCTTCCAACTTTTGTATCAATAGTTCCACATTTTGCCTATCTTCTAGAAAGTAAGCGTAGTCCTCAAAGGTAGGAAACAGCACTCCGGCTACCGGTGAGAAGAAGTGCATCGCCTGGGCGCCGATATAACTAAGGGGTTTGTTCATCTCCAGAAAGAAGATGGCAGGAACCAGCATTCCAAACTGCTGCACCCTCTTTGCCATACCCTCGAGCAACTCGTCACGCCTCTTCAGATCTATGGGTTCAGGAGCCTTAAACACGACTTACACCCCCATTTCCGTGATTAGAGTATTGGGCCCGGTCCACCACAATCGCAAAGCTGTTATTCATCCTCTCCCGGGCCCTTCTTGGCGCGCCTCGCTCGACGCCAGGCAGACAACAGACCGCCTTTCTTCGGGTCCGGCTCTTCCCGCGCGACTTCTTTCGGCGGCTTCAGCTTTGTCTTGACAAGATCCAATATTTGTTCCTTGTTGGATAGATCCCGGTGGTAGTAGAGGAATAGCCCTTCTTTTAGACGTCCGCGAAAACCTCGCTGATCGTGAGTCAGAAGAACACCGTCCGGAAACTGGTAATAGGTGACGAATTGATCCCAGGTCCTCTTGTCCTTAGCCAAGAAAGTGACGTACCCAACGGTTTCTTCCCCTATAGTGTACTTTACAGGAAACAAGTACATAGCAAGCCGGTTAACAAGAAGCAACGCGATCAAGGAGATGAAGAGCGCGTTCGGGTAGGTCCAATAGGCGAGGCCCAGACTTCCGATAATCACGATCGAAACAACGGCGGAAACGGTAGGCCGCCTAGGGAACAGCCAGATCTTCCATTGGCACAAGACCTTGTCTTCTGAAACGGTCTTCGCCTCTACTGCCTCTACGGGTTTCTCTTGCGTCGCTATTACCGGCTCGATACTGCCGGGTCTGCCTCCCCGCAAGTAGGAGGGCCTGACTACGCTCTTGCCAGAAGCGCTCTTGTGACCCTGTTCACCGTTAGGTTCTCTCGGCACCGCCGCATCCCTCACTTCTTCATGCCCCATCATAGAAGACTAAAGTTCTACATAGTATAAGGGCTATCCTGCCCCAGGAGCAAAATGGCACTTATAGCGCTCCATACCTCTCCAGAATTTGCCTAGTCTCGAAGATAGGCAAAGCTTTTCTGGTATTCCCGTCTCTGCCGACCATAGTGTCTGCCGCAAAGAGAGCGTTTACAACAGCTTCTTCGGTAGCCTCCATAGCTGCCCTAAAAATGCCTGCCATTTCCAAGGAATCATCCCTGACCGACCAGGAGTTTTCCAGCGTTTCTCCTTTATGCCCAACTGTCCCGGATGTGGAAAACGCTACTGCGAAATCCCCGCTCCCGTTGCTGAAAACGGATCCCACTCTCGCAAGGCCACCTTGGCACCTTCTGGCGACCCGTCCTAACTGCCTGTCGCTAAGCGGCGCGTCGGTAGCCGCCACCACAACTATAGAGCCCGGCGGAGCCGGAGGCGCCAAGTTCTTCTTGGACAGTTCCATACCCACAGGGACCCCCATAACCGTAAGGTCTTCTCCTGATCCAAAGTTTGCCAAAACCAATACGCCCAGGTAATTGTCCTTTAGGTCGCCCGTAAGCTTCCTTGATGAGGTCCCTATTCCGCCCTTCCACCCAAGACAAGACATTCCTGTCCCCGCTCCAACGTTTCCCTCCGGGACAGGGCCGCCTCGCGCATCGGCCAAGGCCTTTAGGACGTGCTCCTTACAGACGTGCCGGCCACGAATATCGTTTAGGAATCCATCATTGCATTCGAGCACGACGGGGTTAACCGTGCCGGTATTGACTCCGATGTCCGGGTCCTCATTCAACATGTGCTCACACAGGGCGTCCCATGCCGCGCCCACTGAAAGCGTGTTCGTCAGCACCAGTGGCGTCTCAAGAACGCCCAGTTCTCCTACTTGGGCAATACCCGTGGCTTTTCCAAAACCGTTTATCACGTGAATGGCAGCCCGAACCTTGTCTCTAAATAGGCAGCCTTGGTGAGGCAGTATCGCTGTAACACCTGTGCGCACCGGCCCCTCTCCCGGCACAAGAGACCCTTCACCGCTTATCAAAGTCACATGTCCCACGGCGACACCGGGAACATCGGTAATGGCGTTTAGAGGCCCAGGAACCATCCTCCCGATGGAAACACCTATCGCCCTGCATCTGGGTCTATTCGGTTGTTTGCTCATACGAACTCACTCCCAAGGTTGGCCTTTGGCCGCTTTGCATAGGGCGGTGAAAGGTGCCAAGAACACTCTGTTGTGCTTCCACATACCCTCGGGGTGCCACTGAATGAGCAGCCTAAAACCTTTCTTAGACTCGGCGGCTTCCGCTATCCCGTCAAGCGCTCTTGCTGTAACGGTAAAGCCGTCTCCCGGAGATTTGATGCTCTGATGATGGAAAGAGTTCACGGTAAGACGCCTCGTATTGTGCAGGCGAGCCATGAGCGAATCCTCATCCAATACCACCTCATGAGTCCCGTACCATCTGGGAGCGTCCTGTCCGTGTTTCATGGCACCTCCAACTTGGCCGGGAATATCCTGGACCAAGGTTCCCCCGGCGGCTATAGTAACCAACTGGCAACCCCGGCAAATACCCAAGAGAGGCATATTCATTGCCAAGGCCTTTTTGGCCAATGGGATCTCCATTTCGTCCAGCAAGGGGTTGATGCGTCCGAGCTGGGGAATGGGACGCTCTCCGAAACGCATGGGATCAACGTCCACGCCGCCAGGAAATACTAGCCCGTCTACTACCGAAAGCATCTCCTCCGCCGCCTCTTCGGGCATAAGGGGGATGAGCACCGGTTTGCCTCCTGCCTCTACGATGGCATCGATATAAGTGCTAGGGCATGTCGCGACGCCTCTTTCTTCATCGAAACTTGCCGTGATACCGATAATGGGCCTCATCTTGGTTCCTCCTTTGTTAAGAACGCGTCTCCGTAAGCAAAATCAGCGGGTACCCCGCCTGTGTGAAGAAAGATAACGGCATCGTCTTTCCCATACTGCCCGCCCCTTATCGCCGCGACCATGGCGGCCAGTGCTTTGCCGGTGTACACCGGATCGGTAAGGATTCCTTCGGTCCTCGCCAAGAGGGTGATAGCTTCAAGGCATTCGGGAGTCGGAATTCCATAGCCCTGACCGACCTGATCCGTCAGAATTCTTATCAAAGGCCGTACTGTTTCGGCAGTGACCTGGGAAAGGGCTCTTGCCACAGGCTTGTCCGTTTGGCTCTGCAGAACAAGATCTTTGGCTTCTAGCGTCAGGTTGACGCCCCTTTCGATGGTGCTGTCGCTTGTTCTGCCCACCGCGACCCCTAATACATCAGAAGGCGCGTCGTACATGAACTTTCCAAGCAGCACACCGGCTAAAGTCCCCAATGAACCCGCGGCCAGGTATAAGGCCTTTGGGCGAATTCCCACAGCGTCACAATCTCGAACAATCTCCTCCGCGCAGGCGATGTAACCCAGAGTGCCTAGAGGACTTGAACCGCCCAGAGGAACCATATACGGCTTCTTCCCCTCCGACAAGAGCCGTTCCCGCACTTCTTCCATTACAATGTCCGCAGGCTTGTCCCCGGCAAATACGAGTTCCGCGTCAAGCAAAGTGTCTAAGAGCAGGTTCCCCATCCTATGTCCGGGGTCGTCTCCCTCCAAGACCAGCACGGGCTCTAGTCCGTATTTGCGCGCCGCGGCGGCGGTCATTCGGGCGTGGTTCGATTGTGGGCCCCCACAAGTCACAACCGAGTCACACCCCAGACTCAGGGCTTCCCCAAGCAAGAACTCAAGTTTCCTCGCCTTGTTCCCGCCGAGAGCGAGGCCCGTCGTATCGTCTCTCTTGATAAACACCCTTGGTCCTCCAAGGACCTTGGCGAATCTGGGGGCTTCCTCCAGGGGAGTGGGGAGATGGGTCAACTTGGCGATAGGGAAACCCAAACGGCTTTCTGTCATTTTCTCCTCTCCAATCGTAAGGTCAAGAACTCGTCTCTAAATCGGCTCTGAAAAGGCTCTATACGGGCTCTAGGCCGCAGGAAATGGCCAGCGCTTCGTCGACTTTGCCCATGATCTCTTGGTCAAGCTTTGTGACGCGCCTCTTGAGCCTTCGCTTATCAATGGTCCGGATCTGTTCTAGCAGAATCACCGAATCTTTGTCTAAACCCGACAAATGGGCGGCCAGTTCAACATGAGTGGGGAGTTTGGCCTTCATGATCTGGGAAGTGATCGCGGAAATTATAACAGTGGGGCTGTACTTATTCCCTATATCATTCTGAATGATCAGCACCGGTCGAAAGCCCCCCTGCTCAGACCCTACAACCGGGCTAAGATCCGCAAAGTAGATGTCGCCTCTGGTTGGATCCAAATCAGACCTTCCTCCACCCCGAGTCGTCGTACTGGTCGTACTGAGTGCAAAAATCCGACGCTATCTCCTCAGCCAACAGTCTATTCAGTTCGGCCATCTCCTGATAGCCTGCCTTCATTCTCTCCCTCAGGTTCTGGCGTCGCTTCTCCTCGATGTAGAACGAACAAGCTTCGCGAATCAGTTCTGATCTGCATAGGTTAGTGTCCGAGACGAGAGTGTCTATTCCCGCCAAAGTATCCTGCGGTAGTCCCACTACGACCTTCTTTAGTCTTGGCAATCTTGGGCGGCCCGCATTTCGGGCCGTTCACCTCCTAGAAAAGAACCCTCGAACTTCGGATAGACAGTCGGATATGTCCCCAGCCAACGCTCCAAAGGATCCCGCCTTGAGCCTTGCCCGCTCGCCTGCGAGTCCGTGCCAAAACACGCCTGCCCACGAAGCTTCCAACGGAGACAATCCTTGCGCCACAAGAGCGGCGATCACTCCCGTTAAAACATCGCCCGAACCGGCGGTAGCCATGGCCGGGTCCCCAGTCGTATTGATGAATTCCTCACCCGTCACATTCGCCACGCAAGTACCCGCTCCCTTCAAGCACACAACGGCTTTTGCGGCCGAAGCGGCCCTCTTGGCGAAACCGGGCCGATCCTTGGCAATATCCGCTGCCTCAATACCCAAGAGGTGAGAAAGCTCACCGGGGTGCGGAGTCAGGATAAAGCTTCCCCCAACGCTCCCTGGATATGTCAACCCACCCATGGACTTGAGGGCATACAGGGCATCAGCGTCAATGACCAACGGTATCTTACAACCCAGACTCAGAACTTTACTAACGAACGCTTCTTGAGACGAGCCTCTTCCGATGCCCGGACCAATGATGGCGGCATCAGAGCGCTTCAGGAATTCCGCTACAATCTTCAGCGAGGCCTCGTCCGGCTCAAAAACGGGACCGGCGCCAACGGGTACCACCATGATCTCGGGTACCATGGACGCCGAAACCGCGTACGCCTCTCCGGGACACAATAGGGTAACCGTACCTGCCCCTGCTCTAAGGCAAGCTTTGGCGGCCAAGACGCCCGCTCCCGCCATCCCCACAGACCCCGCTATCACCGTCACATGCCCTGATAGGCCTTTGTGATGGTCCGCTTTCCTGACAGGGAACACCTTCATGACGTCCTCGGCAAACACCGCCCGAACATCCGATGACCCAAAGGCTTCTTTCGGCATCCCCAGGTTTTCCACCAAGATGTCTCCGCAGAACCCTCGCCCGGGATATGAGTAAAGCCCGATCTTGGGCATTCCCATAGTAACCGTCAAATCCGCTCGGACCGTAGGCCGGTAAGGCCAACCGGTATCGGCGTTAAGCCCGGAGGGTAAGTCGCACGACACGATACGCAGCCCGGACGAGTTCGCCCACAATATCGCTTGATCCACCGGCGGACGAGGGTCGCCCTTTACGCCTGTCCCCAAGAGCGCGTCAACGACTAGTTCGGGTTGCCATGAACTAACCCATCCAAGGCACGATTCCACGTCCTTCCGTCCACTTCGCGTTTCCACGGAAGAACCGGGTAGCAGGCGGTAGTTGGCGGCGGCTTCGGCCGGAAGCGCGTCCTCTTGGCCAAAGAACGCGACACGAACCTCATGACCGCGAGCGGCAAGATGCCTGGCGGCTACAAATCCATCCCCGCCATTCTGTCCGGAACCGGCCAAGACGACTATCCTGCGCCGCTTAATAAGACCGCTCTGAATTTGACAGCCCTGACTGAGCAGCCCTTCCGCACCATCCGCAAGGGCCCGTCCCGCGTTTTCCATGAGCAGTAGCACCGGAAGCCCCATAGCCTCCGCATGTTTGTCCAGCTCTCTGGAAAGCTCGACCGAAGCCAGATACATACTCCTACCCTTCCTCTTTGGAAACATCACCAAACAAACCTGTGGCCACCGCGATGGCGATTCCGCCATCGTGGGTTACCGATACGTCCAATGAATCCGCTTCCATAGCCAATGAAGCGGCCAGCGCCGAAGCCTTGCCAGACAGCCTGACTTCGGGCCTCTTGCCGGATGATATTACCTCAATGTCCGTCCATGCCACGTTCGGCCATCCGTCTCCCAAGAGCTTCATGACCGCCTCTTTCGCGGCGATGCGCCCCGCCAGCCGTTCCACAAGTCGCGATCCTCGACAATACGAAGATTCCGCAGGCGTGAGAAATTTAGCCGTGTACCTGGATGGCTCGGCCTCCAGGCTCTGCCTTATCCTTTCAAGGGGGACTACGTCTATCCCAATTCGCTGCCGTCCCAATGCCGCGCTCCTCACTTTCAGTCAGAGCCATCGCAGATCAACGCCGCCTTATGTCACTCTGCGCCTATACCACAGAACAGTGCCGCAGTGCAGGCAAGGACCTTGGCGGCCGACACCACCGACTCGAAGTTCGCATACTCGTAAGCGCTATGCGCGCCTTCTCCTGAGGCTCCGAACACAGCCGTGGGGATCCCCGCGTCCTTCAGAATTGCCGAATCGAGCCATGCGGCCGTCCAACCGAGCTCAGGTTCTCTTCCCAACGTCCGGCGACACGCCTCTCGCAAAGTAGTGACCGGTGCTTCTTCAACGGAGGCCTCAAAGGGAGACCTGTGGAACAGCACCTCGCAAGTAGCCTTGAAGTCCCGGTCTTCCTTTATTAGGTCGGCAATTACCTCATCTATCTCGGCTTTGACTGTCATCTCGTCTTCACCAGGGATTGTACGTCTCTCCAGTTCAATCACGCAACTAGGAGGATATGTGGATAGCTCGACGCCTCCCCTGATAGTCGACGCGTGTATTGACGGCGAGTTAAGCTGGGGATGCCATCTGTGAGCAAGCGTGGTTTTCGCCAGGTTATCCACGGCGACGAGAAAATGCCCTGCTTTGACTATAGCGTCCCCTCCGTCTTCGGGCAGGCTCCCGTGAGCCGCCACTCCGTGAACCTCCACTCTTAGCCACACGAAACCCTTGTGATGAGTGGTTATGTCCAGACCCGTCGGCTCGCACACGATGGCGGCATCGGCGGTGTACTCCCTCGCGATTGCCTCGGTCCCGATGCTCGCATACTCTTCATCCGCCACAAGAGTCAGGTAAACGTCTCCTTTGAGCTTCGTTCCGGCTCTGATAAGCGCATCCACAGCGCCTATAATGGCGGCAACGCCGCCCTTCATGTCCAGACTGCCGCGGCCTAAGACCTTGCCGTCCGAGTACACAGGCTCAAACGGGCTGATGGACATCCCGTCTACTCCGACAGTGTCGATATGCCCGTTGAACATAAGACTCTTGCCGCCGCCTGTACCGCGCAAGATGCCGATGACGTTCATCCTATTTTCCCCGAGCTCCTGATACCGGACTTCTAGCCCCATCTTACCCAGAAGTCCGCCTATGAAGCGAGCGATGCCCCTCTCGCCGTTACCGCCCGAAACAAGGCTTGGGTTAACCGAGGGTATCCGTATGAGGTCTTGCAGCAAAGCTAGCAGCTTTCCTTCGTCCACTTTGAAAACCGCGCCCGAGCCCAGGCTCTTATCTTGGTCCTTCATGATCTATTAAGAACTCCTTTCAAGACACCCAGTCCCTAGTCAGATCGTCTCCCACCTTAATCGCCTAACGCGTTGGTCAATCCCGAAAGCCGAAATTCAGCGTTGATCCACGCACAAAACCAAGACGGCTATGCCGAGTCTAGTAGCCGGCATCTTTGTCTACGACGCTTGCGAGAGGTAACCCTTCTCAACGGCTAAATCGCTCACCGGGCAAACGACGCTATGGCTCTGTCCACCCAAGACTCTAGGATGCCGGATCCTTCAAGGATAATGTCTGTGCAAGGCACAGAAGTGCGGCTGCTAATTTCGTTGAGGAAACTTCTAGGCGATGCGTAAGTAGCCACGTATTCCCTGCGTTCAGGGTCAAACACGGGTAGATAGGGGCTTACGGTAAATCCCAATAAGCGGGAAGTCGCGCGAACGGCCAATGTATGGCCTGATCTGGATGCGTTTTGAGAAGTGCCTCGCCACAAACTCAAGTCACCGGACAAGAGTAGGGAGATGGGGTGAGTGAAACCGAAGGTTACCCGGGGACTCTGGCCCGTCTCGTCCGACGTGTTCAACAGATCCAACAGCCTAGCTAGCGGAGACGGAGCGATCACGCCATCCACGGCGCATCTAAGAGGCCGATGAGTCCGGGTCGGGCTAATTGGATGTGTCAAACCTGCGATGTTTTCGGGGACTGTGCCACCGGACTCCTCAAGAGTCGCATCGGCAATGGCCCTGTAAGCCGTATCTACCTGGGCATCATCGAAGAGGCCGTTTTCTAATACCAAATCCCAGCCGCCCTCATCGACGGGCAGACTCAACACCGCGGAAAGCTCATCCATGTTCTGGCTCAGAAAGCCTGGAAACTGGTATCTGGCCGCTCCGGTGGCTATCAGCAGATGGGTTGCCAGGGCCATTGGGGACATTCTGGAAAAAGCGCCGTCCAACAGAGTAATCCGCCCCGGTGAGGGAAAGGAATCCTCCGAAAACGCGAGCACCGACAGAACATCCCTGGTGCTTGTTGGGCCTGCCAACACCACCTTGCCGCCCTTTATCGCCTTAGCTACACAAACCTGACCTAGAGCGCATTCCACCCCTGTGCGCCTTGGCTCGTCGAAGACAGCGCTGGATGCTCGAAGAAGGGGAAGGGCCGTGGCAACAACATCGCCGATTTCCACAAACACCTTGGGTTTAGGCAAACCCGTAATGCTGTCAAGCTCTTCCCCGTCATAACCGATGCTGGTGAGCAGACGGTCCCGGTTTATCCGGCGCAGATAGCGGACCACCGCGTTGAACGTTGTGGTCTTGCCTGTGTTCTTGGCGGTGCCCGCTACGCCGATAATCGTACCGTTAACCGTCTTGGCCACTTATCTGATCTCTCTTACTGTGTCTTTTCCTGCGCGACCTGGGTAAGCTCCATCATCCTTGTCGCCTAGGAGCCCCTCGTAGAGCGACGCCACAAAATCTTGACGGTCTCTTACCCGGCGAAGAACGTCCAGAATACCGTCTCGGAGCTCTGAAGCGTACGTCTCGGCCCGCGGAGTCGCCGCCATACCTGAGGAACCGAAGAAGCGAAGCGCCGCCGCCGTAGATTTCAAAGTGTCAACTCTGGCGTGAGCGGAAATCGGGCCGCCTGCATAAGCCTCATCGGAAGAAGCGATGGTCACCGCCGCCGCTTCTAGGTTCAGGGCAAGCGCCGCGTGAAGAGCCGTCATCGAAGCCGATTGGCAACGATCTGCAGTCTGGGTCATAAAGCCAACGGGAGCTCCGGGCCAAATAGGGGCGTCGATGATTTCCCGCAAGACTGCCATCTTCGCGTAGTTGAAGTCGACGAAGTTGTCTTCGGTCAAACCGCTTACCATCGCTTCGGGAGAATTGGCGAATAATGGCTGTAGCAGGGGACGACCTCCAAGCAGAAGTCCGACAGTCGCCACGATAAGCATGCCGGCGAAAGCTTTCTTGGCCGGCACTCCGCATAGTTCTTCATTGGTTACAACGTCAAAAGGCAGACCATACTTGGCCGCGAGGCGCATGGCCTCGACACCGTCAACCGTCAGCCTGGCAGGATCTGAACCTGCCCCCAGGCTTCCGTAAACGATGTTTACCTTGGTCAGGTCAGCGCCCGCCAGGTGGGCAAACACCACGGTTTCAGGGGTGTTCAATCCCCTGTGGGCCCTAACTTGCCATAAAGCGCCCGGATGGATAGCTCGCTTGATGAGCCGGAGGTTATCGAGAGTAAGGACAGTACCGTCATGCTGGTGACTCCACGCGCCTTCAAGCAAGCCTTCGGTCCGTGCTCCCCACGATGGGTCGAAATGAATGACGCCGCTGGCGCCCCACGCAAGAGACAGCCCGATATGCTGGGCATCCATCACGGGACACCCGGTGCCGTATTGGATGCCCAGCATATCGGGC
>DAIRWA010000002.1:0-10521 GCA_036802545.1 Bacillota bacterium
GCACCGTGAACAGAGCCCACCGCATCTCTAAACTTCTGCTCATTCACCTGCGACATTGAAAAGAGTAGTATGAAAAAGATCATGAGAAGGGTAACCATGTCCGCGTAAGTATTCATCCATGGAGCGGACTGTGTTGCATCATCATCTCGTATTCGCCTGCGCGCCACCGGTTACCACCTCCCTGCTCTTTTCGGACTCCCGCTCTATGAGAGCAAGCCTTTCTCTGGGTGACAAGAAGGCTTGGAGCTTTTCTTGGACTACCCTGGGATTGTCGCCCGCCTGGATCGACAGTACCCCTTCGATGACAGCTTCCTTAATGAAAACCTCCCGGGCGTTTCGCATTTTGAGTTTCGTAGCGATCGGAAGGAATACCATGTTTGCCATCACTGAACCATAGAAAGTGGTTACTAGGGCGACAGCCATGCCGGGGCCGATTTTGTTTGGGTCGTCCAAAACGAGAAGCATTTGGATCAACCCGATTAGGGTTCCTATCATCCCGAAAGCCGGCGCGTAGGCGCCCATGGTTTCGAAGAGAGATTGTCCGGTTTTGTGACGGTCGGCGACAAAAGTGAGCTCTGTTTCGAGAATGTTCCTAACGAGTTCCTGGGTAGTCCCGTCCACGACCAAGCGTATTCCCTTTTGCATGAAAGGATCGGCAAGCTCATCAGCGTCCTCATCCAGAGCCAATAGACCTTCTCGCCGGGCCTTATCGGCGAACCTGACAAGAGTCCTAACGGTTTCTCCTATGTCGCTTTCCTTTGTCGTGAAAGCGTTCTTAGCAATCTTCAGGACGTCCATGAAGGTTGTCCAGTGGTAGCTCATTAGGGTGGCGGTGAAAGTGCCGCCAAGGGTAATGAACACCGAAGACAAGTCTATAAATGGCTTTAGACTGCCGCCGATGGCCATTCCTGTAATCACAACCGCAAAGGCTGCCCCCATCCCGAATACTGTCGCCTTGTCCACACATGACACCTCACCATTTGACGCCTACGCGGGAGTCTGTGGCCCCCGCGCAGGCCATATCACCTGAAAAGTTCCTCGTTAGCGCTTCAAACTGACGAGCTCATGCAGAAGCTCGTCCGCTACCGTGATAATCCGCGAGTTTGCCTGAAAACCTCTCTGGGTAATGATCATCTGGGTGAACTCTTCCGCCAGGTCTACGTTGGACATCTCCAATGAACTGGGCGCAATCGTACCGCGCCCTGATGTGCCCGCCTCTCCGATATCCGGCGCGCCGGAGTTATTGGATTGCCTGTACAAACTCTTCCCCATCTTCAAGAGACCGCCGGGGTTTGAGAAGTTGGCTATGGCCAACTGGCCCAGCATCCTCGTCTGTCCATTTGAGTAGAATCCGGAAATGACCCCCTTGGAGTCAAATGTGTACGACTCCAATGTGCCTGTAGAGCAACCGTTAACTACGGGTGATGCTATAGTTGACGGACCCGCTACCTGCGTCACGTTGTCAAATACCAGCTCCACGGCCACAGGATTCACTCCGGCAGGAGCGAAACTGAAGGCAGGCGGTGTCGTGCCCGCCGTGCCGGTTGCCGATACAAGTGACCCGTCGGCATCGAACGTGAGTACCCCGTCCCCAGTGATCCCAGTTGGTCCGGCGGCAGTCCATGTCCACTCGTTCGGGTTAGCTGTTTTGAGAAACATGATATTGACCGCGCACGTGGCGCCCTGAGAGTCAAACACGGTCACGGGGCTGCTCTTGACGGTCCCCGCCACTGCCTGAGAATCCAAGTTTTTATCCCATGTGATCAACGTCGTCGCCTGAGCGGGCATGTTTGAACCGATGGCTATCTTGATGGGGCTCATTAGGTCGTCGGTCTTATGGATCGGCAAAAGCCCCGTCGCGTCCGCGGTCCACCCCAAGACCTTCCGGCCATCGGCGTCAACCAAGACTCCGTGTCCGTCAGTGTCGAAGGCTCCCACCCTGGTAAAAGTCGGGGTTGATCCGTCTTGCACCACAAAGAAACCGCTTCCTTCTATGGCCACGTCGGTCATCCTAGACGTAGGTTGCAGGTTTCCGGGAGTATGGTTGGTATCGATGCTCGCTGTGGTAACTCCCAAACCGACCTGCATCGGGTTAACCCCGCCCCTGGCACCGGCACTCGTATCCGATGGAGAACTCGCGCCCCTTAGAGTCTGGCTAAATACCTCTTGAAACGTAACCCTCCCGGTCTTAAATCCCGGCGTGTTGACGTTAGCCACGTTGTTGCCTATTACATCCATGCGCGTCTGATGGGTCCTAAGCCCTGAGACTGCGCTGAAAAGCGAACGCATCATTTGTTATCGCAAACCCCTTTCTGTTCTTTGGGTTCCGGCTCTTCTTTCAGTCGATCTAGAAGCGCCTGGCCTCCCTGGAAAGGGTCCGGCCCGGAACCTGTCTTAAGACCTTACCTGTCAACCAAAACCGCGCTGTCAATCGATGTGAAGACGCTCTCCTTCATCCGTTCGTCGGGAATGACGGTGACTACTGTCCGGCTCTGGGGAGCCACTACGAAGGCGATTCCCTTCATGAGGACCAGGGTCGATCTTGCGCCTTTAGCCGAAGCCGCTTGCACTGCTCCCTCAAGCTGGGACATCTTGTCCGAACCCAACGGTTGGCTCCATGCCTGTAGCCTCTCGGCGGCGTGCTTGGAGAAAGTGACCGGCTGCGCTTGTTCGACGCTTTCAAGGACCTTGGCGAAGGACTGCCGCCCTAGCGTTTTCGGCGTCCCGTTTAAGACGGGCCTTGACGCCGCGCCTTCGACTCTGTGGTCTCTATCAGAGATCTTGATCTGCATTCTGGAAGCCTCCGATCAAGGTCAAGCAATACGCTGGTATCTCGTATTCGCCCGAACGAACCATTACTTGAGAACCCTTTAGCGAGACCGCTTCGACTACTCCCAGGATCGGGACTCCATCGACCACGGACTGAAACTGACGTCCGATAAGAGAAGCCGCCGACAACAAACTCTGGTCGACTTGCCCCTGGTAGAGTAGGGCGGTCATTTGCGCCATGCTCTTATTTAGCTCCTCCATCTGGGCAGCGGTGGTGAACTGGGCCATCTGAGTGAAAAAATCTCGGTCTTTCATTGGATCCATGGGATCTTGATATCGAAGCTCGGTTAGCAGAATCTTCATGAATTGATCGGAAATCCCGCCCATGGCCTTATTGGCTGCCGTGGATATCGAACTACCTCCCGCACTGGCAACTCCGTTTACCGGCACTTCTTTGTCCTCCTTTCTACTAAGCGAGATAGTCTAGGCCCGATTCCCTTGGAATGCCAAAGGCCAAGGGTGTTAAGGCCTCTGATACGTTCCGGATTGCCCCAGCCTTTCTGCCCGCGCTTCGTTGGAACGGTCGTTCTTCCGGTCCGGGGCCTGAATCCGCTGACCCGTTGTCAACGACTGTCCCCGCCAAGAGCAACCCTTGTTCCGAAAGAGCCCGGGACAGGTCCGGCGTGGATTCGGCGATGACCCTCCCGGCTCCCGGTGTGGAAACCACGAACTTGACGGCGACCTCGTCGCCGCGAGTAGTTAACAGCACCGTCACCTTGCCCAGTTCAGGCGGATCAAGTCTGAATTCCAGGCTCTTAGGCAGATTCTTCAATGACTCTCTGTAAAGAGTTGCGGCGACCTCACGGGCTCTTGTAAAGTCGATGCTAGGCAGGTCCGATTTGACGCCGGCTTCAAATTCTCGGGGCGCCTCTGTGGAACTGAGGCGATTCGACTGCTCCGGCACTAGATGGTGCAGTTCAGGATCCCCCGGCCCTTCGGCCTTTGGGTCAGTGGGCCAATCCTCTTTCAAGCGTTGGACAAGAAAATCAGTTCCATCCCGTAATGACGCTTCGTCGTCGACCACAACCGGCGACACTCCGTTGTCCGCACCCATCTTGAGATCGGCCTTCATGGACGTCTCCGGCTCGCCTGTGACATGGACCATGCATTCAGCGTCAGGTATCACGTGGACTTTGCTTGCCGTCTTTAAAACCACATTCCGCTCTGAATCGGCAAGGGTTCGGATTTCGAACCGGGGAGGCGGCTGATCCACAGGGACGTCCAGCGCCCTATCAAGCATGAAGGCTTGGACGTCCTGCTGCTCGGGGCTCTTGATTTCTCGGATTGTCGATCTTGGCACTGGTGGCCAAATCACCTCTGGTTCGTCCGCGCTTGCCCATGACAAAGTCTCTATGGCAGGGCCCTCCTCAAGGGAGTCCACCCGGCACATTTGCGCCAAGGATACGTCATGCTGTGTCGTAGGTGATCCAATCTGGCCGTCTCCTTGTTGGGAAATCCCGGTCGTACCGTGATACTGGAATTGGAGCAAAGACAAGAGAACCCCGAAGAAGAGCTCTTGCCCTGACCCATATACTCCATCCCTAGCTTGCCGGGTACCCGAGGGCACAGGAGTGCTGTCTGTCAACATAATCTCAGGTATCATCTGTTTCTCACCTCCTCTCGCTTCGTGCGAACCTTGTGGAACCTACATAGTCAAGTTCCTTGCCCTGCTGCCACCAATAGCGCGTCATGTATTCCTTCCAATGGTTATCTCTGTATTTTTCCAGGGCTTTTTGTTCCTGCGTTCTGAGAACGGCCTCTTGGCGCGCCGAGTCAGTAAGCGATTCTTTTCTCACCAATTCCCCCTGTCTTCTGAAGATCTCGTCCTCGACGGCCTCTCTGTATGTGAACAGACGCGTTAGGTCAGTTGGGTCAATGGAACCAACCATCTTCTGACGCATCTCCACGAATAGGTCCTGCCGCTTCTCTTCTGATGAGACAAGACGCGCTTTCGCGTTTCTCTCATCCCGAAGACTTTGCCCGAGCCGCTCTTCGGCCAGAAGTTTTTTGAGCTCCCGGATTTCAAGTACCCTTTCCAGGCTGAACACGAATTTTCTCATCGGGAGCCCCCTCTACTAGGTATCGTCAGGAACACCGTTCACGAACACTCGGGCGATTCACAGGCAAATATCTCTGCGAGCCCTCGTACCGTGTCCTCCATTTTGAAGGAATCATCGGTGCCTTGGCGCAGAAAGCCGTTAACCTTCTCAACGTACAAGAGCGCGTCGTCAATTTGACTGCTGGAGCCCTTAACATAAGCTCCGATGTTGATGAGGTCTTCCGCTTTCCTGTAAGTGGCCAATACGGTCCTAAGTCTCATTGCTAGGTCGATCTGCTCGTTGGACGCGACCTGGGTCATCAGTCTTGATACGGAGGCAAGAACGTCTATGGATGGATAGTGGCCCATCTGTGCCAGGTCTCGGGACAGCACGATGTGACCGTCGAGAATTCCGCGGCAAGCGTCCGCAATGGGCTCGTCCATGTCATCGCCCTCAACCAGTACCGTGTATACGCCCGTGATGCTGCCATTTGGGCTTGTCCCCGCCCTCTCCAAAAGTTTAGGCATGTTGGCGAAGACGGAAGGGGTATAACCTCTCGTGGTGGGCGGCTCACCAATCGCCAAACCGACTTCACGTAAGGCCATGCACCACCGGGTGATGGAGTCCATCATCAAGAGGACGCTTGCGCCCCGGTTTCGGAAAAACTCGGCGATGGCCGTGGCGACCCACGCGGCCTTAATACGCACCAGAGCGGGTTCGTCCGACGTAGCAACCACAACCACCGAGCGCTTCAGACCTTCTTCGCCCAGATCGCGCTGGATGAACTCTCTAACTTCCCGGCCCCGTTCGCCTATGAGGGCGATCACGTTCACGTCTCCCGACATATTTCGGGCTATCATGCCCATAAGGGTTGACTTGCCGACCCCGGAACCTGAAAAGATGCCGATACGCTGTCCCTCACCGAGAGTCAAAGTGCCGTCAATGGCCTTTATTCCCGTGGAAATGTAACGGTCTATGAGCCCTCGCTCCAATGGCCCGGGAGGTCTTTCCATAGCCGGGCAAGAGGTCTCCACTTTCCAAGAAGGCATGCCGTCTATAGGGAAACCGAGAGCGTCCACTGTCCTCCCGAGCATGCCGGTTCCCGCGGCGACCCTAAGATCTTTGCCCGTACCGTAAACCGGAGTGCCCGGAGATATGCCGTCTATGTCCCCGTATGGCATTAGGAGCACCCGGCCGTTTCGAAAACCCACGGCCTCGGCCAAGACAGTCACGCCGGAGGCTGGAACCAGCCTGCATATCTCACCCATGCGGGCCTTTGGCCCCAAAGATTCGATTAGGAGCCCTATGACGTCCACCACGTTACCGCCATAAGTCATTGATCTCGCGGTGTGAATGGCCTCCCGGTAGATCTCAAAACCGGTCTCTGTCATGACACAGAATCCTCCATCAACCGTTTTCGCGCTTCATCCAAAGCTTGGGCCACATTTTCGATTTGAGTCTCAACTCGGAGATCGACGAATCCGTGGGGCGTCTTTACGACGCATCCGTCTCCAAGACTCTCATCGTAGGTTACCTCCATTTCTTTGGCTCCAGATTCCTGACGAAGCGTCTCTTTGGCTCCTTCCAAGATGTCTCTTAGGGCAGGCTTGACTCTTACGAGAAACTTGGTCTCACCCTTAAGAGCTGCCATACCCGCCCTCACCATAGAAAGAACCAGTTCCGGCTCGAACGCGAGGGCATCCCCCACAATTTTCTCGGCAGTATCCATGGCTATGGCGACTAGCATAGGTTCGGCCTCTTTTTGCATGGTCTCAAACGAGGCCTTTGACTGTTCCAAGGTCTGGACCGCTTGCTCGAGAAGGGTCTCTGTTTCCAAGAGCGCGACCTCCATGCCGTCTTTATGCCCTCTGTCGAATCCCTGGGCCCTGGCCCTTGACACTATGGCCTCGCGCTCTTGGTTTGCTTCTTCCAAGAGTCGGCTTGCCTCTTGCCGGGCCTCTTCAAGTGTGCGTTCGGCTTCTCTATAGACCCGTTCCGCTGTGTAGCCTCCGGAGTCTCCCGAAATCTCAGGGGCTTGAATGGGAGGAAGCGGTCTCTTGGCAGTTCTAAAAACCCTAGACAAGGATCTCCTGACCTCCTCCGCGAGCGATAATAATCTGGCCCTGATCCTCAAGCCGCCTGATGACGGCGACGATCCTCTGCTGCGCTTCCTCGACGTCTCTCATGCGCACCGGTCCGAGATAATCGATGCTCTCTTTGAGGGTCTCTACCGCTCTCGACGAAAGGTTCCTGTACATTTTTTCTCTGACTTCTTCTGAAGCGCCCTTTAGGGCGAGAGGCAGGTCCTGTGACATATCCACCTCGCGCAAGAACTGCTGAACGGCCCTGTCGTCCAGGAACACAATATCCTCGAACAAGAACATGCGTCTCTTAATCTCCTCGGAAAGGTCAGGAGCCTCCACGTCCAAAGAGGTCAAGATGGTCTTCTCGGTCTGCCTATCCACGTTGTTCAGGATATCGACTATTGAACCGATGCCTCCGATCTTAGTGTAATCCTGGCCTACCACAGCCACGATCTTGCGCTCGAGGACACGCTCGATTTCCTTTATGACCTCCGGGTTGGTCCCTTCCATGGCTGCTATGCGTCTAGAGACTTCCACTTGAAGTTCGGGGCTTAAGGACGCCATCACGGCGGCTGCCTGACCGGGCGAAAGGTAGCTTAGGACCAAGGCGATTGTCTGTGGGGCTTCAGATTCAAGGAAGTTTAGGAGCTGAGCAGCCTCGGCTTTCCTCGCGAAGTCAAATGGTTTTACCTGCAAAGACGCGGTAAGGCGGCTCAACACTCCGTCCGCTTTTTCGGCTCCAAGTGCCTTCTCCAGCACCGATTTCGCGTACTCGATGCCGCCTTGATCTACGTACTGCTGGGCGATGGCCATTTCCGAGAATTCGGTTAACACCTGGTCCCTGACATCCTGGTCAATCCTGCGCGTGGCGGCGATTTCCAAGGTCAGAGCATCGATATCCTCTTCCCGCATGTGTTTTAGAACTTGACTGGACAGATCGGGCCCCAAGGATATGAGGAGAATGGCAGCCTTCTCTTTGCCTGTTAGGGAGTTCTTGTATACAGACATTAGTTTTCATCCTCCAGAATCCATGTCTTCACCAAGGATGCGACCGAACCCGGGTTGACCCTCGCCAATCGCTCTACCGATTCTCTGGTGCGCTGCCGCATAACGTATTCGGGGGCCAACTGAGTCTCATCCTCAAAATCGGACTGCTCGACCACCGGAGGCGATACACGTTTTCCGTCGCCGCGTTTTCTTCGGCGGGCGAAAAGCAGGATAATCGTGCCTAGGACTAGGGCAAGGGCAACGGCGACGCCGTAAATGTAAAGCCTGTTGACCGGAGGCGGTATCACTTGCATAGAATCCTTGATGGTGTCTTTTAGGGATGTGTCAAACAAGAACCCTGTTACGCTGACGCGGTCGTTCTTAAGCGGATCGAGACCCAGGGCAGTAGAAACCGTCTCCACTATCGACGCTTCTTGGCCGTCGTCCAGTTCTCTGTTTACCATGATGGCTACCGACATGTTTCTTATGGCTCCCGGGGTGCTGATAGTCTCGACCACACGTTGGTCAACTTCGTAGTTCCTCGTAATCTCGCTTCTTTCGAACGTTGAATCGCCGTTGCCCGATGTCCTGTAATTGGGCACATCAAGGCCGCCGGCTTGTCCTCCGGGAACGGCTCCGCCTCCGGTGTAGGTCTCGGTCATCTCCTGAGTGCTTCTCAATACCCCTTCGCCTTCTTCGGCATAGATGGTGTCCACCGTTCTGACCTGGTCCAAATCCAGGTCTGCCCTTACCTGGCAGACCACGTTGCCGGCTCCGAGCACAGGGGTTAGTGTAGATACCAAGCGTCTTTCCAGTTCGCGTTCAACTTCCGACGTGATTTGAAAAGCCGCGGTAGATACTCCGGCTGCCCCTGTAATGTCCGCGAAATCCTGGGAGAGGAGCCGTCCTTCTGAGTCCATCACCGTCACTTCGGAAGGAGTAAGCCCCTCTACTGAGCGGGCCACCAAATTGACTATGCCCGTGACGCAAGAGGGGCTAAGGTCTTGGAGGGGCTGCAGCTGGAGGAGCACTGCCGCGGTGGCCGGCCGTTTTCTGGATACAAACACTGTATCTTCAGGCAAGACGATATGTACTCTGGCATCCATGACTCCTGATATGGTCTTGATGGTCCTGGTCAACTCGCCCGACAAGGCGCGCACATACTGTACCTGTCGTTCGAAATCGGTGGCCCAGATTCCGTTAGCGCCGATGCTCTCAAATCCCACTACGCCGGACGCGGGCAGACCTTGAGAAGCCAGAGACAGCCTGGTACGGTGGACCTCTGAGGCCGGGACCTTGATGGTCTTGCCGCCGTCTTCTAACTTGTAGTCTATGGTTTGCCGTTCGAGTTCGGCGACAACCGCCCCGGCGTCTCTTACGTCCAGGTTTGACCAAAGAGTCTCGTACTTTGGACCTCTGGCATTGCCTGCAACCAAGACGGAGGTCAAGATAAACGCCAAAGCAATGGCTCCAATTATGATGTTTCTCGGAGTCGTCCCCAGCTTTAGCCAAGTTTCCTTTACGCCGGCAAAGACCGCTGAAACGTTGTTTTGCATTTTCGTTATCCCGCCTTTGCAGCCCTAAATCGGCATCCGCATGATCTCTTGATAGGCTTCCAGAGCTTTATTCCTGACAGAGACCACAAGATCCAGGGCAAGACTTGCCTTTTCAACGGATAAGACGGCGGTGTGCATGTCTCTGGCGTTCCCAGTCAAGAGGTCTGTCTGGGCCTGCAAGGCTTCTTGGTCAAGAGCGCGAAGCGTTGACGAGGCCTTTTCGAGAGCGCCGGAAAAAGCGGCTTGACTGTCTATCTGACTCGGCGGTGTGACAGTCTTTGGACTAAGCGGCTGAATCTTAGGCACGGAAATGGATCTTATATACATCACAGGTCCTCCCCCCGGTATCCCTTAAGGCTTGGCTATACCCTTAATATCTCTAAAGCCTTTTGGGCCATGGACTTGGCGGCTTCGATGGCGGTGACGTTGGCCTCATAGGCTCGTGTCGCGGTCATCATGTCCACCATCTCTGTCACGACGTCCACATTTGGATAAGTAACGTAACCTTCATCGTCGGCGTCCGGATGTCCAGGCATATACGTCCTCTTTAGAGGGCTTATGTCTTCCCCAACCCCGGCGACGCGCACGCCCTGGCCCATAGCGGACATCTGGGCACCCAGCACGTCTCGGAATGAGTACCTGGCCTGTCTCGGAGCGAACAAAGCGATTTTGCGGCGATAAGGTTCTCCCGATGCCGTCCTCGTGGTCTCGGCGTTGGCCAGGTTAGACGCGATAAGGTCAAGGCGAAACCTTTCGGCGGTGAGCCCGGACGCGCTTGTCTCGATAGACGAAAACAGTCTCACAGTCAACGCCTTCCTTCTGTAATGGCTTTCCGAATCATGGAAAGATGTGCCGACATCTGTCTGGATACGGCGGCGTAGTACAGGGCGTTAGATGACACCTCGCCCATTTCTATATCCATGTCCACGCCATTTTCGTCGGGTGTTACGGAAGATGAATTTTCAGTGACTCTTAACTTAAGAGAGTTTTGCCCGGATATGTGGCGTTTGTCCGAAGATACGAGGT
>DAIRWA010000002.1:10531-26054 GCA_036802545.1 Bacillota bacterium
GGAAGTCCACGTCCTGCCTCTTGTAACCCGGGGTCTCAGCATTGGCCACATTTTGAGACAAGACTTCGTGGCGGCTCCATGCCCCATCCATCGCTCTCTGCATCAAAGCGGATATGTCCTTCATTGACTGCCCCCCGTTTCAAAACAAAATGCCTTCCGGCACCAAACCCGGAAGGCAACTCAAACAGAAAAACCGCCCTTCGGCAACCCGGCTGTCATATCGTGACATTCCACGACTTAGACCCGCGGCTTTGCGTCACTGCCTTTCGGCAGTTTTGCCATTGTCGGTGCACGGCACCCAATATAAGTAGATCTTATTTCCCTTGCAAGACCGTCATATTCTACACAAACGCGAGAAATCCTTCTTTGATTCTAGAAAATCTTCAAAACAATTTGTTTCGCACAATCAGGAGCCCCTACAATACAGAATGAGGCGGGGCCTGTGCGGCCCCGCTTGTCTCTTGCCTTAGCGCAGTTTCTTCAATTCTTCCAGCAGTTTCTCATTGAGGACCCTGATGTACGTCCCCTTCATTCCCAGCGACCTTGACTCGATAACGCCCGCCGACTCGAATTTGCGCAGCGCGTTTACTATGACAGAGCGTGTAATACCGACACGGTCAGCGACCTTGGAAGCGACCAAGAAACCTTCGGTGCCGCCCAACTCCTCGAAAATGTGCCTCATGGCGTTGAGTTCTGAAAAAGAGAGTGTTCCCAACGCTACCTGAACCGCGGTCCTGTTCCTTGTCTCCTCTTCGACGGTCTCCCGATTGTGCCTCACTATTTCCATAGCCGTAACGGTAGCGGCGTGTTCGGCCAGAACCAGATCTTCGTCAGAAAACTCCCGTCCATTGCCTCTCGCCAGCAGAAGGGTGCCCAGCCTCTCACCACCGGAGATAATCGGGAGGACGGTAGTCACGGTCGGAGTGTGCGGACACTCCTTTCCACCGCAGAACGTGCAGTCGTCAGATGTGAGATTCGCCGCGGTTTCCCGGTAAAGAAACAAGCGCTCGTTGTAGGTTGCCGGAAATTCGCCTTTCGCCATTATCTCTTCTTCGAGGACAGGACAATCAAAGTCGTCCAGCAGGGCGTAGCCCAAGATCTTGCCCATTTTGTCCATCACATAGACATTGCAGTCTATGGAGTCCCTGACAACTTTGGCGCTGCCCGCGAAATCCACTTCGCTGGCAGCCATAGATAGGCGTTGATTCATGTTTCGCGTCTTTTCCAATAATGTTTGCATGATGTTCTCTTCCCCCTGTTTTCATCGCCTAAACAAAGAACTTAGAGAATGTACCTTGATAGGTCCTTGTTTGCCACTAGATCGCTCATCTTGGCCTTTACGTATTCTCGGTCAACCACCACTTCTGGGTCTTCTATCTCAGGAGCCTTGTACAACACGTCTTCCAGCAGACGTTCCATGACTGTATGCAGTCGTCTGGCGCCGATATTCTGGGCCTCCTGATTGACGGCGTAAGCCATCTCGGCCAGCTCTTGCACCCCATCTTCCCTAAACTCCAAGGTTACTCCATCGGTTTTCAACAGGGCCTCGTACTGCTTTGTCAAGGAGTTCTCGGGCTCCTTTAGAATCCTTACGAAATCTTCTTGAGTCAAGGAATCCAGCTCAACCCGGATGGGGAAACGACC
The DNA here is from genome assembly GCA_036802545.1 of Bacillota bacterium. Taxonomy (GTDB): domain Bacteria; phylum Bacillota; class Sulfobacillia; order Fermentithermobacillales; family Fermentithermobacillaceae; genus DULO01. Next base: position 12,176 of record DAIRWA010000002.1, read on the forward strand.
CTGAAGCTCGGGGATTAAGTCCGAGGGTTTAGTTACATGGAACGCGCCTGCCCCTATGAACAGGATATGGTCTGTCTTTACCGGGCCGTACTTGGTTACGACTGTGGTGCCTTCGACTATCGGCAAGAGATCCCTTTGAACTCCCTCACGAGAGACGTCGGGTCCGGCCCCGTGCTCCCGCCCGGCAACCTTATCCAGTTCGTCCAAAAACACGATCCCCAGTTTTTCTGTTCTATGAATCGCCTCCGAAACGATTGAGTCATTGTCTACAAGTTTGGCGGATTCCTCCTGCTGCAGAATTCTCCTGGCCTCACTGACCTTGACCCTTCGTTGTTTCTTTTTCTTGGGTAATATGCCGCCTAGCATGTCTTGGATGTTAAGTCCCATTTCCTGCATCCCGCTGCCGTCAAAGAACTCAACGGTTGGTATCGCGCCATCCTCAACTTCAATTTCCACTTCCCGGTCTTCCAGTTGGCCTTCGGTGAGGCGTTCCCGCGTTAATCGTCTGTCGGCTCGGGCGCGCCGTACCCTATCCTCGAAGTCCTCGTCATTCCCCTCATCCTCTTTAGGAGTGGGGTTGAATAACATCTCAAACGGATTGCGAGATGTTTCGCGCCTTTTGGGAATGGGGCAAAGAAGGTCTAGGAGCCGGTCTTCTGCCAAAAGAAGCGCTTTAGGTTTTACTTCGCTGAACTTCTCGGACCTAACCATCCTAATGGATGCCTCTACGAGGTCTCGAACGATAGAATCAACGTCGCGGCCCACGTAACCGACTTCCGTAAACTTGGTGGCTTCCACCTTGATAAACGGAGCATGAACCAGCTTAGCCAGCCTCCTGCATATCTCTGTCTTGCCGACGCCTGTCGGCCCTATCATCAGAATGTTCTTTGGGACTATATCGTCTTGGAGATCGCCCTCTACCCGCTGCCTGCGCAGACGGTTCCTTATGGCGACGGCTACAGCTTTCTTGGCCTTGTCTTGGCCAACGATGAACTTGTCTAGCTCCTCGACTATTTGCCTAGGCGTCATATCAGCCATTACTTTTAGTTTCTTCCCTTCTCTAAGAATCACTTGATAGTACCTCTACCACGATGCTGTCGTTCGTGTATATGCAGATTGAGGCGGCTATCTTAAGAGCTTCTTTGGCTATGGTCGCCGCGTCTAGATCCGTGAACTTCACCAGTGCTTTGGCCGCGGCCGTGGCGTAGGATCCTCCCGATCCGATCGCCAACACCGGCTCATCAGGCTCGATCACCTCCCCTGTGCCGCTGACCAAGAGTATCCTCTTTTTGTCCATGCACAATAGCATTGCTTTGAGTTGCCTTAGAATACGATCTGTTCGCCATTCCTTAGCCAACTCGACGGCCGCTTTAAGGAGATCTCCCCGGGTCTCTTCAAGATGTCCTTCCAGCTTGTCGAACAAGGTGAAAGCATCGCCCACTGACCCGGCAAATCCGGCTAATATAGAGCCCTTGTAAAGCTTGCGGACCTTTCTTGCGCCGCTCTTAAGGATGGTGTGATTGGACTCTAGAGTAACCTGACCGTCGCCGGCCATGGCGCATGTGTCTTGGACCCGAACCGCCAAGACTGTCGTGCTTCTGAATGTGGGACCGACTTCCGAGGTCATTGTCTCCTCCCTTTCAAAGATCCGTCTTCCCTTGGTTTCTCTTCACCTAAGCGCGCCCTCGGATGGCTTTGCCGGTACACCTCTCTAAGCCGGTCCGGTTGGACGTGAGTGTATATCTGAGTGGTTCTGACGCTAGCATGTCCGAGCATATCCTGGACCGATCTTAAGTCGGCGCCGCCGGACAAGAGGTGCGTGGCAAATGAATGCCTCAGAGTGTGGGGTGAACACCTGGACGGATCTATCCCGCATTCAAGTAAGTGCTTCCGAACGACCCGACTGAGAGACCTTATCGAGAGGCGTTGGCCTCTATTGTTGAGGAACAGAGGTTTCTTGAGACTGACTCCTTCAGTCTTCTTAGACTTGCGAAGGTACACCGGTCTGCCTTTGTCCAGATAATCGCCTAAGGACTCAATGGCCTCTGAACCTACAGGCACGATCCTTTCTTTGCTTCCTTTGCCCAAGACTTGGACCAATCCGTCAGAGTAGTCTATGTCTCCCACATTCAGCCGCCACAGCTCCGATATGCGCAATCCGCATCCGTAGAACATCTCTAATACGGCCCGATCCCGCTTGCCTTCCGGAGTATTCGCGTCGGGCGCGTCTATAAGCGCCTGGACTTCTGACTTGGAAAGGACTTTCGGGAGCTTGTACTCGGCCCGTCTTTGGACCATCTCTTTGGTGGAGTTCTGTTCTAGAATCCCTCGCCTTTGGAGGAAACGAACGAAGCTGCGAAGGCAAGATGCTTTTCTCGCTATCGAAGCTTTCCGATAGCCTTGTTTTGAGAGGTGCTGGATGAATAGGCGCAACTGCCCCTCTTCTACCAGCGAAGGAGACAACTCGTCGTTTTGCGGTACACCGGCCTCTGCCCTCAAAAAGTCGAAAAACTGCTGCAGATCATTGGCATATGCCGCTTGTGTACTTGGACTTTGCGTATTCGATACTCCTACTTCGGCTAAGAACTCGTCTTGGCAGTAAGAGAGTGATGTCTTCATCGAAACACCTTCTCATCCATCGCTTGCACTGCTGCAAATTTACATACAATCCATATACGGCTTATCTTAACATTGCGATGATATGAGAAGCAACTCTCATTCTCAGTGTTCTTTGATTGTTTTGGCTTTATATTTGCAATCGGGATTGGCACAATGTTGCTCACCCTTGGAGCCGACTTCCACTAAGAAGGAGGCACACTGCGGGCACGAAGATCCCGCCACCGGCCGGTTCCATGTTACGAAATCGCAGTCCGGGTACTTTTGGCACCCGAAAAATACCCGGCCTCGCTTGCTTCTACGCAAGACCACTTCTCCGCCGCACTTCGGGCACGAAACTCCCGCTTTCTCCAGGAAGGGTTTGGTGTTCTTGCATTCGGGATATCCGGAACAGGCGATGAACTTGCCATAACGCCCCCTCTTGATGACCATGGGCTTGCCGCACTTTTCGCAGTCTTCACCCGCGGGTTCCGACTGAACCTGAACTCTATCCACTTCGTTGTCGGCTTTCTTCACTTGCTCTCGGATAGGTTCCCAGAACTCCTTGACCACAACATTCCAATCAACGCTGCCTTCCGCAATCAAGTCCAGCTTTGTCTCCATGTCCGCCGTGAATTTCATATCTACGACGGCCGGGAAGTACTCCACCAAAATAGTGTCCACGAGAAAACCCAGTTCGGTCGGATACATGCGTTTCTGTTCCCTGGCGATGTAGTCGCGCTCGAACAAGGTAGCTATGGTAGGCGCATAGGTGGACGGGCGCCCTATTCCATTCTCCTCAAGGGCTTTTACCAACGAAGCTTCCGTGTACCTGGGAGGAGGTTCGGTGAAGTGCTGGACAGGTTCAAGTTTGCGAGCCTTCAGCTTCGAGCCTTCAGGCAGAGGGATAATGTCCTTGTCTTCTTCGCTTGGGGAGTCGGTTCCCTCTTCGTAAACTTTCGTAAAACCGGGAAACCGCATGCGAGACCCGCTCGCCCTGAAGGTGTGTCCCTCTGAAACTATGTCCATAGTCACCGTATCGTAAATCGCGGGAGCCATTTGACTGGCTACGAATCGTTCCCAGATGAGTTTGTAAAGACGATATTGGTCTTGCTTAAGGTAGGGTTTAACTACCGCTGGAGTCAGCGATACATCGGAGGGGCGTACAGCCTCATGAGCCCCTTGTTCGCCCGGTCGGTCCTTTTCCCTCCGTCTAGATCCATAGTACTTAGGTCCGAAGGTGGTTTCTACGTATTTCTTAGCTTGCTCCTTGGCGACCTCGGAAACCTTGGTAGAATCGGTTCTCATGTAGGTAATGAGCCCCGTGTAACCGGACTTCCCAAGCTCGATGCCTTCATACAGCATTTGGGCCAAAGACATCGTTTTTCGTACCGGAAAGTTGAGCTTTCTGGAAGCTTCCTGCTGAAGCGTAGATGTAGTGAAGGGCGGCGGAGCGGTCCTTCTGCGTTCCTTAGGAGTGACCGACTTGACCACAAAATCCTTGCCCGTAACATTCTTAATGATCGCGTCTGTGCTCGCCTTGTTTTTAAGCTCGGCTTTCTTTCCGTTCTCTCCGTAATAGCGGGCCTTTACCTCGCCGGCTTCCCCTTTGAGGTAGGCGTCCAAAGTCCAGTATTCTTTTGGCTTGAAGGCCCTTATCTCGTTTTCCCTTTCAACTACGATTCGTAAGGCCACGGACTGTACCCTGCCTGCTGACAACCCGGGTCTCACCTTGTGCCATAGAAGAGGGCTTAGACTGTAGCCTACCAGACGATCAATTATCCGGCGGGCCTGCTGTGCGTCAACCAATCGCAAATTGACAGGAAGCGGTTTTGAAAAAGCCTGCTTGACAGCTTTCTCGGTGATTGCGTGAAACGTCACTCTCTTGGCGTCTTCAGGATCGATACCTAAGATGTCGCAGAGATGCCACGATATTGCCTCGCCTTCCCTATCAGGGTCGGTGGCCAGGTAAATGGCGCTGGCCTTCTTGGCGGCGTCTCTTAGTTCCTTGATTATCGGTCCTTTTCCCCGGATATTTATGTACTTGGGCAGAAAGCCATTTTCAACATCCACCCCAAGCTTGCTTTTAGGTAGATCCCTGACATGCCCAAGGGACGCCTTCACCTGATATCGGGACTTCATGAACCTGGATATGGTTTTGGCCTTGGTAGGCGACTCAACTATTATCAACGGACGTTTGGTTTCAGCCATGGATTTCATACCGCTCCTTCATTATTGGTTAGGGTCTGTGACAGACGCTCCCGTAAGCATGTACTTGCCGCCCGGAACTCTTCTCAGAACTCCCTTAACCTCCAAAGACGACAACACCGAGAGAAGCCTTCCAGCCGCGTACGAAGGCACTCGCGTGAGCGCCTCTTCGACGCTAAAGACATCGTCAGGAACCTCTTCTAGAACAAACGCTTCTTCCAGAGTGAGACAAACCTGAGGCACAGATACAGACTCCGGAACGTACTCCGTCTCGTGCCGGAGAAAGGATAGCACATCTTGAGCGGAGCACGCCAGATAGGCGCCATCTTGTATAAGCCTGTTAGACCCTACGCTGGCTCTAGACCTGACGCTTCCGGGAACGGCCATGACCGGCCTTCCGTGCTTGGCTGCCCAATCCGCGGTGATGAGGGCCCCTGACTTCTCACCTGCTTCCACAACGAGAACTCCTAGGGAAAGGCCTGATATAATGCGGTTCCTTGCCGGAAAGTGCCACGGTAGAGGCTCAGAGCCAACGGGATATTCTGAAACCAGGGCCCCCTTCTCCGGTATACGGGCATATAGATTCCTGTTAGATTTGGGGTATATTACGTCTATTCCTGCGCCCAGGCATGCGATGGTCCTTCCGCCGGCGTCCAAAGCCCCCCGGTGGGCCGCCGCGTCAATCCCTTCGGCCAAGCCTGAGACTACCGTCATACCGGCTTTGGCCAAGTCTCTGGCCATTTCATAGGCCACCTCTTTTCCCAATGATGTGGCACGCCGAGTACCGACTATGGCCACAGCCGCTCTATCGGTCGGCAACAAATCTCCGTCACAAAACAAGGATGGCTGGTCAGGAACGGTTCTCAAATTCTCGGGATAGGCCGAGTTTTCAACTGTAAGAACCTTCGGGGATGTATGAGCCATAGAAACCCTCCTGCCAGTTATTACCATCTCAACGCCAATATACCATTTCCCCGTTCTTTGGGGAAGAGTGTCGGAACGACTCGAAAGGGCATGATTAACCCTAGAGTAAACATACCAAGGTGAGATATTGAACGCAAAGAACCCCTGGAAACGCTTGATTTCGCTGATATCCCCTCCGCGAGGCAGGTCGGAGCGGCTGTCGTTTTCGCTGGGCAAACGGCCGATACACGGCGAGGATCCGCCTTCCGGAGAGCAACATCCCCGAGAAGGAACCAAAATTCCTAGGAAGCTCAAAGACTCAACCACCTTGCTCAAGGCAGTGTTCCACGTCCCAAACGCGTCGGATGTAGTGTTTCGCGAAATTACATGCGCAAAGCCGCCGATGAAAGTGACGATTGCCTACATAGAGGGACTGGCCGCCTCGGCAAAAGTGGAATCATCTGTATTGCAGCCATTGATGCTCCTCTCTTCAGTGAGGAGCTACAAGGCCAAAGATCACGTCCTCTACCTGAAGGATGCTTTGCTCGCCAACGGTCAAGTGGAAGAAAAGCAGTCGGTGGAAGAACTGGTCGAGGTAATGGTTGGCGGAGATACTATCATCCTTTTTGAAGGGCGCGATACGGCGCTCGCGGTTGAGACCAAAGGATGGGAACACAGGACCGTAGACACGGCCTTCAGCGAGAGGATAGTAAAAGGGCCCCAACAGGGGTTTGTGGAGGTATTGCGCACAAACACGGCAATGATCAGGTCGATGCTGCAGTCACCCGACCTGGTGATAGAGAGTTTCGACTTGGGTGTCACATCGAGCAACAAGTGCGCCCTAATGTATATGGAAAGCATCGCCAATGACAAGTTGGTCGAGGAATTGAGGCGCCGGCTAAAGTCCATATATGTGTCTGACGTCCTGACCAGCGGCGAGCTTGAGCAGTTAATTGAGACTCGAAAGACACTTATTCCCACCATACTGAGCACAGAACGACCGGATAGGGTGGTCCGCTTCCTCCTTCAGGGATCCTGCGCGGTGCTGGTGGGAGGAGATCCGTTTGCCTTGATGTTGCCCGTAAACGTTCTGTCTTTTGTACACAGTCCTGAAGATGAATACGTCAGGTGGCCCTACGGCAGCGTATTGCGTCTTCTAAGGTACATATCTTTGTTCCTTGTCCTGTTTTTGCCCGGAGTTTATGTAGCAATAGTAGATTACCATCCAGAGATGATCCCTACCCAGCTCTTGATGGCTATTGCCGCAAGTCGAGAGCCGATACCGTTTCCAATAAACATTGAGGTTATGGCTATGTACTTCGGCTTTGAACTGATACGTGAGGCGGGCATAAGGATACCGTCTCCCATCGGACCGACAATAGGCATTGTAGGAGCTTTGCTCATCGGCGACGCGGCAGTCACCGCGAATCTGGTTAGTCCAGTAATGGTAATCGTAATAGCGATTACCGCCGTGGCCTCATTTGCCTTGCCTAACCAGGAACTGGCCATGTTCACCCGCGTCGGAACGCTCATTCTGATCGTAGCGGGAAGCGCCGCGGGTCTCTTGGGGGTAGTCTCTGTGACTTACTGCTTGGTCTGCCATCTATCTAGCTTGACGTCTTTGGGCGTTCCTTTCCTCGTGCCGATGTCACCCTTTTGGAAGGTGTCGTTCTCGGGTTTAACACAGCCGGCTGCCCAGGATAAGCGGTGGCGCCAGCTCTTCGTGCGACCTAAGGACAAGATCAGGGCTCCTGAGAATCCCAGACTGTGGGATATCGGGAAAACATCTGCCCGCAAACTTAGATCAAGCGTTTTGGACCAAGAGCGGAAAAACGCCGACACAGGCGCCAAGGGAGGTTCCAGACAGGATGACGTACAGACACGCCCCGGAAACCGCAAAGACAAGAGCCGTCAACGCGGGAAAGGCCAGCGATGATTCTGAGGCCGTCTTGCAGTTGGGCCACATTGACCGGCAACAGGTGTTCTTGATGACAGGCGTCGTCCTCGGAGCAAAGGTCTTCCTGATGACACCGTCTTTTCTTGCAGGCAGCGTTGGACAGTCCGGATGGATAACGGCTCTAATCGGGACCGTATTGGCCTTTGGCGGTCTTCTGGGATGGCTAAAGTGGTCCAAAGCTACGCCGGGGTTAGCCATGGTCCCAGCCCTGAGGAGGACTCTCGGACGATTCCTGGGGGATCTAGTGGCTTCTGTAATTATGTTAGCCACTTTGGTCGGTTTGGCACTAAACCTAAGAGTGATGGCAGGAGGGGTCGTCATCGGCCTCTTGCCCCAATTTCCGGCAGAAGTGATAGTCGCCATCGCGCTCTTGATCGGAGTCTACGCCGCATGGCTGGGATTGGAAACCGTAGCCAGGGTAACCGTGTTCTTTACCCCCTTGACAGCGTTTTCGTTGGTGTTTGTCATCGTCGGCATCGGCCGCATTATTGACCTTAGAAACCTGTTTCCGTTCTGGGGGCTCGGAGTTCGAGAGACACTAAAAGAAGGGGCCTTGGGCATGGGCTTATTCGTGGCTTTGCCCGGAATAATGGTCTGGAAATCCTACGTGAGAGGCCAAGAGGTTCTAAGCCGCGGAGACTCCGGCGGGGTGCTTCTGGCGGGTATATCGGTCGCCTTAGGTACGGCGGTGGCCACAGCCGCATTTCCCTACCCGGAAGTATCCCGGATCATAGATCCTCTGGGTGTAATGGCTCGAGCGGTGTATCTAGGTCCTTTCCTCCAGCGCCTTGAGGCTGTGTTCACATTTGTCTGGTTCTTTACTTCGTCCGTTCAGACCAGTGTGCTGTTCAGCATTGTCTTGACTCTGTTGGCCCAGTTAGCCGGTACCCGTACGTACAAGCCTTTTACGGCCGGAGTGGCTCTCTTGACCTTTGCCGGAGCGGTACTGCCGCCGAATATACTGTCCGTGGGACAGGCATTACATGGCGGTTTGTTTCGAGAAGTGGGAATAGTTCTGGTGGCCTTTGGCTGGGTGTTGTTCTCCGTGGCCAAACTGAGAAACATTGCGCCCGACAGTCGCGGCGGGCTGTTCGTGCCTTCAAAACTAGGAGCCGCTGTAGAAGAACAAGAGCGACAAGGAGGTTCCTTGTGAAAGCGATGAGAGCTAGACTTCGGAAGTGGACTGTCTTCGCGACGACCCTCGCGCTCTTGGCGGTAGCTCTGTCAGGGTGCTGGGGTCGTGTGGAACTGGAAAACCAATCCTTGGCTACGGTCTTGGGCATAGACAACGGACAGGGTAAACGCCTTCGCATAACTGCTCGAATCGCGATTCCTCGGGTAGCAGCCGGAGGCGAAACAGGCGGTTCAGGCGGGCCGCTCGGGGGTTTTCCCGTGACGGTGGACGGAAACAATATGGTTGATGCTATAGGAGCTTTGCAGCAGATCGCGGGTAGGGATGTAACTATGGCTCACCTCACTATACTCGTGTTGGGAGAGGAATTCGCTCGGCAAGATGTTGGTCCGGCGGTGGACGTGTTTTCTAGGATGCTCCAGTTCCGCCCAAACACGCTAGTGGTCACCTGTAGGGAAAGCGCGGAAGAGTTCGTGCAGCAATTCACTCCGGGAGAAGAGACCGAACCTTCCGTCATGATCAGGAAACTAATCGAGTCAACTCACATTGCTCGCGGTGGCAGCCCATTCGTCACGATGCAGGACTTCATAAACGCTTACGCCACCATCGGGTCCGACCCGTGGACGCCATATATGACCTTGGCATCGGCATCGGCCGAAGAAAGGCCCACGAATTCTACGGATTTGGGAGAGGGGATTGGCAAAGAAGAGATTCCTGAAGAGGGTACGGGCCGCGGGGATGGTGGCGAAGATGGCAAAGGGACAGGAGACATAAAGCTCGTTCGGCTCATTGGCAGTGCGGTATATTCTAACGTGGACGACGTTCAGCGCATGGTGGGAGCCTTGGATTTTCACGAGACTACCGGGGCGAACATACTCGCCGGAGACTTCATCAACACTGTGATACAGATGGCGTTTCCCGAATCCCACGAGGAAGTGTCCGTTAGGTGCCGACACGCCTCGATAAGACGCAAGGTGAAGATCGAAGCGAACATCGCCCACGTCACGTGGATCATCAGGATGACGGCAGCCATAGATGAGGTGATGGTCCACAAGACACAAGAGTCGTTGGGAGAGGAGTTTGAAGAGGACGTTGTCACTACCGCTGAGGAAGAGCTTGGCGCTCTGTTAAACAAGACGTTTCTGAAATTGCAGAGCCTCAGATCCGATGCCATCGACCTGGGCAAGAACGTCCAGATGAAGTTTGCCACTTATCCTGAATGGGAGGAATACAACTGGCGGGAACGATTCCCGGAAGCCAAGGCTACCTTCGACATCCGAATTCACCTTGTAAACTCGGGATTTGTCTACAAGCATACTTACGCCCGTTAGTAACCTGGGAACCATCTTAAATTACCCTATGCGAAGCCCTTAAACAGGACTACTACCCTCGGTCGCCGAAATCCCCTGCAACAGGGGGCAGATTCGTTGACTGGGAATGTTGAGGATGGAAATCGAGTGGCCCGAATGTACGATGCTGAAACAAAGTGGCGCCGTCGTTACGGATACATAGCCGGAGTGGATGAAGTCGGGAGAGGACCTATGGCCGGACCCGTTGTAGCGGCAGCGGTGATACTATCCGGAAGGTCTCTCATTCCCGATATTAACGACTCCAAGAAGCTTTCTCACAAGACCAGAGAACGTCTATTTGACGAAATCCTTCAAGATTGCCTGGCGTTTGGAGTGGGCATTAGGTCTTCACAGTATATTGACAAGTACGGAATCGTCGAGGCCACTTTTTCGGCAATGAGAATCGCTTTGGAGATGTTGGCGTTGAAGGGATGCCCTCCCGGTTTCGTTGTGGTTGACGGATTTCCGGTCCCCGGACTGGAAATCCCGCAGGAGGCCGTTATTCGCGGGGATTCACTCGTGGCTTCTGTCGCTTGCGCTTCCATCGTCGCCAAAGTCACCAGAGACCGGATCATGACCAAATACTCCGAGTTGTACCCCGACTACGGGTTTTCCGCTCATAAAGGCTACTGCACCAAAGGGCATCGGGCTAAGCTTACCAGTCTTGGCCCCTGCCCCATACACCGCCGGTCTTTCAGCCCGGTGAGAGATAAGGCAAGAGAGAGGAAACCGGGCGATAACGCTAGAACTCGATGATGCCTTTTAGCAGCTCGTAGCCCGGTTGGCCGTCCTTGATGACACACAGATCGACTCGCAGAGGCTGTCCTGCAAGGCGGCTATATATGTGATCGCTAAGATAAGACCGCACCGTCAGCCGTAATCTTCGGGCTTTCGTTTTGTCCACTGACTCTGTGGCCGACACCAATCCGCCTTGGCGTCTGTAGCGAACCTCGACAAATATCAGGACGTTATCCTGAAGGGCTATAATGTCGATTTCCCCGTACTTACAGCGGTAGTTGCGCTCGATGACCTCGTACCCTTCGCTTTCTTGAAGATAGCGGCAAGCCAGATCTTCCTTCTCGCGACCTATATCGGTCGTACTCATGGTTCCCACAGTCTCACATGCCTTATGCGCTACAACGGAGCGCGCTTTTCTCATGCGTTGCTCCCCACCACGTTCGGCCGATAAGAAAGCGCCTCTGCCACATGTTCTTCTTCAACCCTGGGCGAACCGGCCAGGTCGGCAATGGATGCCGCTACCTTCAGAACTCTGTAGTAGGTGCGGGCGGACAGTCTCATGATGGAAAAAGCGTTCATCAGGAGCTTTCTTGCTTGACCTGACACGCTTATGAGAACGCTTACCTCTTTCGGCCCCATTTCGGCGTTGCACATTAGTCCAGTTCCCTTGAGCCGTTCCCTTTGGAGTTTCCATGCTTCCGTAATTCTTTCCTTTACCGCGGCGCTGCTTTCCCCGGGCCCTGCCATGAGTTCACCGGAAGTCACTCTGGGCACTTCAAGGTGTAGGTCTATTCGGTCCAGGAAAGGTCCGCTCACTCGGGACACGTATTGCCTCCTGACATGTTCTCTGCAAGTACACTCTTGGAGCGGGTCAGAAAAGTAGCCGCACGGGCAGGGATTCATGGCCCCAACTAAGACGAACCGGCACGGGAAGACGCTGGTCGCCCTGGACCTCGTAACCACGGCGCGACCGTCTTCAAGCGGCTGGCGAAGAGCGTTAAGCACGGATGGAGGGAATTCTGGAAGCTCATCTAGAAATAAGACCCCCCTGTGCGCAAGAGTGACCTCGCCGGGAACCGGATTAGCGCCCCCTCCTATCAAAGCCGTTACAGTCACCGTGTGATGAGGAGCGCGGAAGGGGCGCTCCTTCAAGAGGCCGGAGCCTTGCGGGAGAGTGGCCGCCACGCTTGATATCCGCGTAACCTCTATGGCTTCTTCCGGGGTCAAGTCCGGCAAAATGCCGGGGATGGCACGCGCCAACATGCTCTTGCCCGCTCCCGGGCTGCCAATCATTAATAAGTTATGTCCTCCTCCTGCCGCGACCTCCAGAGCTCTCTTTGCCGCCGCCTGTCCCTTTATGTCGCATAGATCAGGGACACCGGCGGACGCCCGACGGCCTTCTCCTTCTGACTTAGGAAGCGCCAACTCGGTTCTACCCCTGGTAAACTCGGTGACTTCACTAAGGCTATCGGCGGTCCGCAGATCCATATCCCGGATAAACGCGACTTCGGCTCCATTAGCCCGCGGCAGCACGGCTCCGTGGTACCCGTCCTCTCGGGCGGACAATACCATGGCCAGAGCCCCCCTCACCGGCCTGAGTGAACCGTCTAGAGCTAACTCGCCCAAGAAACAGTATTCCTTGTGGCGTTCTCCTTCTGGTATGAACCCGGACGCCTGCAAGATCCCCAAGGCTATTGGGAGGTCAAGCTGTGAGCCTTCCTTGTGTATCGCCGCCGGGGCCAGATTCACCGTTATCCGCCTAGGCGGCACATCGAAGCCCGAGTTTCTCACCGCCGACCGCACACGGTGTCTTGACTCGCGCACCGCCGTATCCCCCATTCCAGTGATTTCCAAGCCGGGCAATCCTCCCGAGACATCTACTTCAACGCTGATGTTGACTCCCTCAATGCCAACGATAGTAGAACCGGCGACTTTAGCGTACAAGACAAAAATCCCCTCTCGATGAAGCAGTAGCCTAAGACGACAGATTTCGTGGGCTGAGTGCCCCGGGTTACCATATTCTACCAAGTTCGCCCGCACGCGACAAGCTCTAATCTGGGAAGCCGCCTCGAAAGGACAAGAACTGGGGATGGCGCGAGTCTGTTGCGGTTCATTTGAACGAATGGTAGGATACTTGGAGTACAGAAATAATTCACCATAGAATAGAGATGAGGATCGAGACCGTGGGAGAGCCCGAAGCACAAAGACAAACAAATGGATTGGACGGAACGGACACTCAGGATTCGGAAATGTGTCATGAGCTGGAGACAACCGATAACGTCATAGATGAATTAGACGCGGATGAACTAGCGCTTTCCGCCCCCGCATCCTCCGGAGTTGTTGCCGAAGAAGAGTCTCTAACCGGACAAGAAGTATCCAATATTCGTCGTGACATATTTGCGTTGGCATTGCCCGCCTTGGCCGAGATGAGCCTAATGACACTTGTATCCATGGCGGATATGATCATGGTCGGACGGTTGGGCCCTTGGGCGATTACGTCGGTGGGCTTGTCCAACCAGCCAATGTTCGTCGCGATGTCCGTGTTCATGGCTCTCAACGTGGGCGCCACCGCGCTGGTTGCCCGTGCCACAGGAGCGAAACGTCCCGAAGAGGCGTCGGCGGTGGCTAGACAAGCGCTCATGATCGCGTCCGGGTTAGGAGTAGTGCTTAGCATCCTCGGATTCATCTACGCCACACCCATCATATCGTGGATGGGAGCCGAGGCAGATGTTATGGGCCCAGGCACATCCTACCTTCGGATCGTGGCGGTGGGTCTACTGTTCCAAGGATCCACCATGAGCTTGACCGCTTCCCTGCGTGGGGCGGGGGACACCAAAACGCCCATGTCCGTCAACATGGTGGCCAACGTGGTGAACGTTGTGGGCAATTACCTGCTCATTAACGGACACTTTGGGTTTCCGCGGTTGGGAGTGGCAGGTGCCGCGGTTGCGACAACCATATCCAGGATAGTCGCCTTCGTGCTAATAATCAGGAAGC
>DAIRWA010000002.1:26064-35314 GCA_036802545.1 Bacillota bacterium
GACAAGGGAGCCATCAAGATGTCGGTTCACGATTCTTTCAGGCCCGACCCGGTCATAATACAGCGCATTTTTAGGATCGGTCTTCCCGCAGCCATAGAACAGGTAGTTATGAGATCGGGCCAGATGACGTTCGCGAGGATAGTCTCCAGTTTTGGAACAGCAACCTATGCTGCGCACCAGGTAGCCCTAAACGTAGAGGGGTTCAGTTTCACACCGGGGCAGGCTTTTCAGATCGCTGCCACCTCTCTGGTCGGACAAAGCCTTGGCGCGAAAAAGCCAAAGCGCGCTATAAGGACAGGCTGGGAAGCCGTCAAAATAGGCATCGCCATAGCGGTGACGGTAGGCCTCGTATACTTCTTCTTCGGCAAGTACGTGGTGCTCCTTTACACCGATGACTTGGAGGTCACCCAATTGGCTACCGGGGCCTTGCGGATCATCGCCGTTGCCCAGCCCTTCATGCTATCCAACTTCATCATATCGGGCTCTCTTAGAGGCGCCGGCGATACGAGATGGACGCTTTATATCACCATGGCAGGTGTATGGGGAGTTCGGGTCGCGTTGGCGTACTTACTGGCCATCAGGTTGAACATGGGGCTCTACGGGGCGTGGATAGCAATGGCCATGGATATGGCGACAAGGGCCGTTCTTTTGGCTCTTAGGTTCAGGGCAGGCCATTGGACCAAGATCGAAGTGTAAAGCGGAAACGTTGAGTGTGGTGAATCCCCCGGCCTCGTCATAGGATAGGACAGACGACGGCCAAAGGGGTGAACGCCATTGTGCCCGGTGGAAGTCACAGCCGACGGACAAAGAGTCTGGGTAGTCGCGCCGGGAGACACGTTGTACTCGATAGCACTTGACATCGGCAGTACCATCGATAGGTTATGGTCGCTAAATCCAGGCGTGGATCCGCAGAACTTGCTTCCCGGCCAAGTGCTGGAACTACCCGAATTTCTAGGATTGCCGGTAGGGCCCATTCCCCCGTGCCGGTCCGGATTCTACTGGGTTGTGGCTCCTGGGGACACGCTATTCCTTATCGCCTCGCAAGTAGGGACAACGGTTGCCGAGCTAATCGCTCTAAACCCCGAAGCGGACCCGTGGAACCTCTTGCCTGGCCAAAGCATTTGCCTGCCCTTTCCGCCCGGGTGATCCGCGCCTATACATGTTGGACGGACCCAAGGTCGTCGAAAGCAAATAGACCGTTTGGCGTTATCCCGCAGACGAGCTAGCCCAGAAGACTTGGCAATCCTAAGCGCTCTTTGGCACGGCGCAAGACGGGCGACGACACCTTCATGGCCTTCCTAGCGCCCGACGCTAGCGCTTCCTTGACGTACCCCGACGATGACATCTCAAGATATCTTTCCTGCACGGGTTTAAGGCACTCTATTACGGCTTCAGCAAGGCCCTTCTCGAAATCGGCATAACCCTTGCCGGCGTACATTCCCACTACGCTCGCAATGGGCATATCCGCACAGTTAGCATATATGGTGAGAAGGTTAGCCACGGCCGGCTTTTCGTTAGGTTTGTATACTACCTCTCGCCCCGAGTCAGTAACTGCGCGTCGTATTTTCTTAGCGATGTCGTCGGCTTTGTCCCCCAAGAAAATGGCTCCAAAGGGATCGCTGTCCGACTTGGACATCTTTTTATGGGGATCGGACAAGGACATGATCCTAGCGCCGGTGCTGGCTATGGCCGGCTCGGGCACTTTGAAAGTCTCACCGTAGCGAGAGTTGAAGCGAATAGCCAGATCCCTGGTGAGTTCCACGTGCTGTTTTTGATCGTCGCCTACGGGCACAAGATCTGTGTCGTAAAGCAATATGTCAGCGGCCATCAGGCAGGGATAGGTGAAGAGTCCGCCTGAGAACGACTCCCTTCCCTGGGACTTCTCTTTAAACTGAGTCATTCTGGACAACTCGCCGAAGGTTGCCGTGCATTCCATGATCCAAGAAAGCTCGGCGTGAGCCGAAACGTCAGATTGTACAAATAAAGTCACCTTATCCGGATCCAACCCTGCCGCCAACATGTATGCCGCCGTATCCATGATCAGCGGTAAAAACTCGGCGGGATCCTTAGGAATGGTCAGAGCGTGAAGGTCAACCACACTGTAGAAGCAATCGTATTGATCTTGCATTTCCACAAAGTGCTTGATTGCGCCCAGGTAGTTGCCCAGGGTAAGCCCTCCGGTCGGTTGTACTCCAGAGAAGACTCTCCTCATTGTCGGTTCTCCTCCCTGCTTATGCAAAGGTAGCCTCCGCAATAAAAAAACCCATCCCATAAGGACGGAGTATATTCCGCAGTGCCACCCTAATTCGATTATCCCACACCATGTACCGCTTTACAACATCGACCGACTCTACATCCTACGAACACCTTACTTGTCGGCCATGTCCGCTCTTATCCTCCGCGCATTATTCAGGCCGAAACGAGATACGACTAAGGTATGCACATCTTCGGTATTATCGTATCCGTCTGGATAGGAGTATACACGGTCAGCTGGGGCCGGATCTTGTGGAAGCACGGGAATAAGGTGGGCGCGTGTTGGGCGCTGGCCTTGGCGTTGGCCTCGACAGGGTCCTCGCTGTTGTTCTTTTATCGACACGGATTTATCCCCTGAGACGCACAAACAATGGACCCGGGCGAGGCCCGGGCCAAAAGGTTTCCGCTGTCGCGTCTCGGGGGGTGAGCTGCGGCAACAAGACAACTTCTCAACATGATCAATCGGCTTCGACGAACACTTGGGTAGAGGCAAAAGACTCATTTCCGGCAGTAAATGTCCGGGACGCTAGAAGCGCTGCCTTGGTCCGGTCCGTTACGCCGATTTTCTTGAAGATGTTGTACAGGTGGTTCTTTACCGTTTTCTCGCTGATGAAAAGAGTCTTGGCGATTACCCGGTTTGACATCCCTTGGGCGACAAGCCTTAAAACTTCTATCTCTCTCATGCTCAGCTGGCCGAACTGGTGGCTCTCATCCATCTCCGTAGGCCGCCTTGGCTCTTTCGCGGGCTTTAGGTCCCGGCTCTTTTCAACAATAGATGACGCCACATACAGGTCTCCCCGGAGCGCGGCGCTAAGCGAATTCAGGATCTGTTCGGCCGTGGCCTTTTGGTCAATGAGCGCTGATATGCCCATGCGATGTCCGTATACGATATCCGTGATGCCGAAGTTGTCTAGAACGAGCACTAATCGAGAACTAGGATACCTTGCCTTGATCTCCGGGAGATACTGTTCCAGAGACTCCCGGTTCTTCCCGGCCTGCAAGAAGACCACATCGTAACCATCGCCATACAGACGGAGGTCGCTCCTGCCCAGCTCCGCATAAGACGAGCTGACCCTTGGCTCCCTTCCCAGTACTGCTTTTAGGCCTCGTTGCCATCCCGGCGCTGTGAATGTGACTAATACTTTTACCATGAACCTCGCCTCCATGCGAGGAATAACTACATACCTATCATCGGAATGTACGGCGAAAAAGTGAGACCTTATGCCTATTC
This sequence comes from Bacillota bacterium, assembly GCA_036802545.1. Taxonomy (GTDB): domain Bacteria; phylum Bacillota; class Sulfobacillia; order Fermentithermobacillales; family Fermentithermobacillaceae; genus DULO01. The sequence goes on from DAIRWA010000002.1 coordinate 29,549, forward strand.
TTTACTGGGCCGCGGTTGGGTTCACGCGGAAGGGTTCAAAACTCATATGTTAGCTGCGGTTCTAGTGTCCGTCGCCTACTTCCGGCGCGGCATTTCTGGCAGCGAGGCGCCTTAGGACCATCCTTTCTAACACTCTCATGAACTTCGTGCCGATAAACTCGCGGCTTCCTATCCTGTCCACCAGTACGGTGTGGCAACCCAAGAGGTTTCCCCCCAACACGTCGGTAAAGACTTGGTCTCCCACTACGCAGGTTTCCGCGGCGTTTGCGTCGACTATGGACAGGGCTTTCCGGAAAAAACGTTGTATGGGCTTTCGCGCGCCAATAACGAGTTCAGTTTCGAGTTCTGACGCCATCTTTTTTATCGTGGGCGACGGTCGGGCATTGGTGAGAATGACTGTGCGGAAACCTTCCTTGTGGAGATCTTTGAACCATCCGGACAGCTCCTCGGCCATCGTGTAGTCGCGCCACGGCACCAAGGTGTTATCCAAATCGGTGATGACGGCGTGAATTTCCTTTTCTCTCAACCACTCCATGGGGAGATCGTAGATAGTGGCAATGCGCAACGAGGGGGTTAAGAGGCGCATTGGTCCGCTCCGCTGGTATTCTTTGACCCTGTCCATCTAATAGCCCTCCTCTTGGCACTAGTATAGTACCAAAAGGAGAGCGGTTCTCATAACTTGTGACACAAGGACTACTGCAGGGTGGTCTGGCACGCCTTTGACAGCTTGGCAAGGGCACGCTTTTCTATTCTGCTTACGTACGAACGCGAAATCCCGAGCAACCTGGCAATCTCCCGCTGTGTTTTCTGAGGTCTTCCGCAAAGACCGTATCTCAATTCCAGTACTTCCCGCTCTTTCGCGTCAAGTATGGACAGTCTTGCCAACACGCTTTCCGCCTGCACTTTGGCCGTGACCATTTCGGCAACGTCCGGTTCCGCGCCATGGATTATGTCCATGTATGAGACGTCTCCGTCCTCATCGTCGGGCCCTAAGGGGTCAAATAGGTGCAACTCGTTCTTGTCATTCTTGGTTGCTCTAAGATGCATTAGGATTTCATTTTCTATGCATCGGGAAGCATAGGTCGCCAGCCGCGTTCCTTTGTCATCTTGATAAGTGTTGATGGCTTTCACTAGGCCTATACTGCCGATTGAGATCATATCTTCGATTTCCTGTGGGTGTGGATCGAACTTTTTAACAATGTGCGCTACCAACCTGAGATTGTGTTCCACAAGCGTGTTTCGGGACTTCATATCTCCTCTTTTCACTGCCTGAAGGCATGTCCTCTCGTCTTCTTCCGACAGAGGGTGTGGGAAATGATTGCCGGAGACGAATCCCAGGCACGTTTGAAGAATTTTGAGAAGGAAGGAGCCAATCTGCGGAAGCGATGAGAGCACGCACGAAACCTCCGTTTGCGATTGGTTTGGGAGACCTCATATCCTATTCCCGAGAGAAGGTTCTCGTGCGTGTCCTAGCGAAGGAGCGAGGCGCAGATGTCTTTCCACAAAGGAGCTGCCCGCGACGGGCCGTCACCGTCTTCTTGTACAAAGACGGTCACGACATACTCCGGCTTCAAAATGGGGGCCCAGCCGGCAAACCAGGCGTGAGGTTCAGAATTGACTCCTGATTCGGCAGTGCCGGTCTTCCCCGCTGATCCAAACGCGCTAACCCAGGCGTTTTCCCCGGTGCCTTCCGTTGTGGCCAGGAGCAGCCCGCTTGCTATAGCATTCGCGGTGTCTTCGGAGAAGAGCCGCCTTTCGGAAGGTGCGTCGCCAAAATCACGAATCAACCTGGGCTCCTTGTACACACCGCCTGACGCGATGGCTCTATAGAAAACCGCGATTTGCAGAGGCGTCGCGGTGACGTAGCCCTGCCCTATGCAGAAGTTGGCAATATCGCCGGCATACATGGAATGTGGGTTTGGAAGCGTGCCCTTGCCCTCCTGAGGGAGGGGCACCCCTGTCATACGCCCGAACCCGCAATGCTCCGCCCAGCCCACCAGGTCTATGGGATCAAACTGTAATCCCAGACGGATAAAACACGAATTGCATGACTGTGCCAACGCCTCCTTGAGCGTTAACTGACCGTGTCCGTTTTCGTGACCACACCCGATGTTGCTTTGACCCAACTCCACCTGACCGGTGCAATCAAATGTCCTTTCTCCATGAGCCGCGTTTTCCTCTAGAGCGTAACTCATCACCACGGGCTTCCAGACAGATCCCGGGGGAAACGCCGAAATGGCCCTGTTAACGAACGGCGCTTCCGGGTCCTCAAGGTGAAGGTCAGGCCTAGTTTGGTCGTAAGATGGACACGACACCATGGCTAGAATCTCCGCGGTATCTGCGTCAAGGACGATAGCCGCTCCCATTTTCACGCCGTGAGCTTTCATAGCCTGCTCCACGTAGAGTTGGATCCGTACGTCCAATGTGGTTATCAGATCTTCTGGGGTGCCTTCTGAAGGGGCGATCCGCAACCCGGTGCCGGGCAAAAGATTCCCGTCGCCGGTGGTGACGCTCCCCACCCACGACGGTCGCCCGCCTGCCAGTAAGGACTGATATTCTTGCTCTAAGCCGCCCTCTCCCACATTATCCTCGGGTCTTAGATATGCGTTGGGCCGAATGTGCCCCACGACATGGCGGGCGATGGATGACTGTCCGTATCTAGTTTCGTCAGGTATCACCCAAATGCCCGGTTCGTCCAGGTCGATAATCCGCAGCGCGTCGCTTCCGATGAGGTTGCGTGTTAGTTTCACAGGGAAACTGGCCTGGCGCAAGGCCCCGGCCTTTTCCAAAGCGGTCGGATCCAGATAATCGGACAGGATGCTGATGACTCGATCCCAGTTCTCCACCTCGGACGGGCACAAGGCAAGAGACAAGCACCATTCAGGGTAGTGGAGGGGTATTCCATGTCTGTCTTGCACCTGACCGCGGGCGAGACTTATGGGCACTCCCTTTCGCCTCTGCAAGAACGCCGGGCTTACGAACTCGTCCCGCTGACCAGGGCCTATCAGTTGGTAACGGACCAGCACACCCAGAAAAAACAAGAACGCAAACGAAAAGACCGCCCAAAGGGCCGTGAGGCGGTCCTTTCCGGAGTCATTCAAATGTTCCAAGGTCTTATGTCTCTTGCGTCACGACTGCGTCAAGCAAGACTTGCAGCCGCTCTGAAAACTCCTTAAGGGATCCTACCCGCTCAACAGCCGACGAAGCCAACCATTCCTCCAAAAAAGCGCATATCCTGCCAAGATGCTCTTTGGCGCGGTCCCTTTCAACCCGAACCTTCTCTGCTTCAAAGACTGCCGACTCGGCACGCTTATCGCGTTCTTTCAAGGCTTCCCGAAGTCGAATTCCCTCGCTGGACAGCATCGCCAATCGCGACAGTCCCCTCATCATAGGGACTAGGTCCTCGCCGGACTGGGATGAGCCCTCGATCAAATCGGTCATGTAACCCAGGAAATCCTTGTCGGAAGCGCCTTTGGTCTGACGCTGTCCTCTGCCTCCGGGTTTAGGTCCCGGTCTCCTTGGAGAGGCGTCCGCCCCATCCTTTCTGCTCCTGATCTGGTAATACTTCCACCTTGCGGTGAGCCACGACATATCGTGTTTGCTACCATATTCTTTCAAAGCCGCGGTAATGGAAAAGCCGTCTTGAAGACGCCGCTGCATGAAATCCCATAGGTCTTGTTCTCTGACATCTTCCCAGCGAATCCGAGCGTCCCGGTCCGATATGGACATATCTCTCAAAACTCCCTTCAACTAGTGTTCCGTAGTATGTTTGGTCGGTATGCGCCGTTTTATACGAAAGACTAGTCTTAGGGTCAATCAAAGCTTACGGCTTTAGGCCTCTTTCTTGTACGAGTTTGGCCAAGTAGGGCCCCAAGTCCTTACCTAGATCCTCTCTATCCAACGCCAACTCGACCGTCGCCCTCAGGAATCCTTTCGGGTCCCCCACGTCGTAACGAGTCCCTTCGAACTCGTATCCGATAATCTGACCGTCACGGGCAAGGTGACGCAAAGCGTCGGTTAGCTGAATCTCGCCGCCGACGCCAGGCTCGATGGAGTCGAGAATTGGAAATATGGAAGACGGCAGTATGTAGCGCCCGATTACCGCCAAGTCAGAAGGCGCGTCTTCGGGACGGGGCTTCTCTACCAAGTCGTGAACTTTCCATATTCGGTCTCCCAGGTCTCTGCCGTCGATGACCCCGTACGAGGACACTTGCTGGTGAGGGACTTTGCGGATTGCCACAACAGCTTTACCGGTCCGCTCGTGGGCGACCATCATCTGAGCAAGACACGGTATGTCCGAGACGATTATGTCGTCTCCCAACAACACGGCGAAATAGCCATCCTGTACATGTTGGCGCGCGCAAGCTACCGCGTGACCCAAGCCGAGGGGGTTCTTCTGACGGACGTAGTGAATTTGGCACATGCAGGCTATGTTTTCTACTAGCGCCAGAAGATCCGTCTTCCCCTTCTCTTTCAGATGGTGTTCTAGTTCGGCAGAATGATCGAAGTAGTCTTCCAGGGCCATCTTGCCCCGGCCGGTCACGAACAAGAAATCGTCTATGCCGGATTTTATGGCCTCTTCCATCGCGTACTGAATCGTGGGCTTGTCGACCAACGGAAGCATCTCTTTGGGTTGGGCTTTGGTGGCCGGAAGAAACCGGGTACCCAGACCGGCCACTGGAAACACCGCTTTAGTAACTGGCATATCGTGACGCTCCTTTCAGAACTCATCTTCTCTATTGTAACCTCTCCACGATTCTTCAGGAAGGTTGCCCCAAGTCCTGCCTTCATAGATAATGGCAAAGACGGATGGAGGTTATGTGCTTTGAGAATTGTCATGATTAGCGATAGTTACTATCCCTACGTCTCAGGGGTAACCCGAGCCGTATCCACCGTGAAGGACACTCTTACAGGTTTAGGACACAACGTTACCGTGTTTTGCCCTACCTATCCCGGCGTGTCTCCTGAAGACAATGTCAGGCGTTTCCCTTCTTTCCGCGCCCCGACTAACTCGACTTATTACGTGGCTATTCCCGGTTACCAGAGAATGAAGAGGGAACTCATAAGGGCCAAGCCTGACGTGATCCATGTCCATTCCCCGTTTAACCTTAGCGCTATGGGACTGAGGCAGGGGAAGAAGATGGGCATGCCGGTAGTGATGACTTATCACACGATGTACAACATGTACTCCCACTACGTGCCGATCATCGGCCCTAAAGTCTCAAGCGTAGTAGAGCGCACCGCCTTTAGAACAGCTCGAAAGGCGGACCTGGTCATCACCCCTTCAAAAACAATAGCCCGGTATCTCCACGACAAATCCCCATCGCTAAACCCGGTCCCGCTTCCCAACGGCATTCCGGTCCAAGAGTTTCAAACCGGCGAACCCGAGTTCTTGGCAAAGACATACGGAGTGCCTAAAGGCGGGGTTGTCCTCACCAGCGGACGATTAGGCTTGGAAAAGAACCTTTCTGTACTCTTGAAGGCTTTTGCCAAGATAGCGGACAAGACAGACGCTTCCTTAGTGCTTGTGGGAGACGGCCCGCTCCGGGAGGACCTAAAGAAGGAGGCGCGTTCGCTAGGCCTAGAAGGTCGGGCCTTCTTCATCGGCACTGTTAAGCCCGATCAAATGCCCGGTGTTTATGCGGGTGCCGACCTGTTTATGTTCACTTCCCTTACCGATACCCAGGGCTTGGTTCTGGTAGAAGCCAAAGCCGCGGGAGTACCGGCAGTAGCCGTCGGCGAACTGGGCGTGAAAGACATGGTTAT
>DAIRWA010000003.1:0-30452 GCA_036802545.1 Bacillota bacterium
ATACTCGCCGGTACCGAGACGGTAGAGCAGTCCTGGAGGAGTGCCTGAGTTCCACTCCGGCAGAATTCCCCACCGCTACGTTCGACCTCTACCTCCCGGTAAAGAAGTAAGGAAGGCCGAACGATAGAGAAAGTGCGGCAGGTAGAAGCAGGCCCGGATATGCCCCTGGCGCTCGCGTAAGGCGGGAAGTATGCCACACTACTGAGCGGAGTTCGGGATGGCCCCTGCGCTCGCTGTGAAGCGAGTGGCAGGGGCCCCTCCATGCCTTCGTCCATCAAGCCACCCCTTTGCCCAGTGTGTCGCCGAGACCGGAGACATCAACTCACAGATGCTGTTCAGTGCTGGAGTTCGACATCACCAACACTGATCCTCTAGAAGGGCTCCCAGAAGGTGAACCTTGTCATCCTGGAACAACGTCCCCAAGCCTGGCAAGGGAAGTCTAATCGTTTGTCGAACGATTCTGGGTGAACAATCTCCCAACACATGGTAATGTGTCAGCGGAGGTGACCGCTCTGACCATGCCCGTGATCGTTGTGCCCGAAAACATTCAGAAGATGCTCGGACACGTTGGCGCCCAAGAATTGATCGAGGTGATGAACCAGATTGCCTCGACCAAGGTAGAGCGAACCGACTTCACAGCTATGCTTTCCGCGATCGACTCCAAGATAGACCAGGCCAGATCGGACCTAAAGCTGGAGATCCACAAGTCGCTTCTCAAGGGAGTAGTGTGGGTCGTGGGCACGGTAATCGCCGCCATGGGGATTCAGACCGCGCTGTTGTGCTCGTTCTTCGGCAAGTAGGACCTGAAAGACAATCCGCAACATGGTCGAGACGACTGGGTATCACCGTTCTCCCGCCGAATTGCTCAATTTCGGTCAAGAACGGAACCGTCCACCCGCGGTATCCTATCCTGAGGGCGTGTGGTGGGTTCTTTGGTGCCGGGAGCGGGACTCGAACCCGCACGGGCCTCACGACCCAGGGGATTTTAAGTCCCCATTGTCTACCTATTCCAACATCCCGGCGCGTTCTTCCTGTTACTTACTTTAAGTCACAATAACTCCGGACCTCACCGGAAATAAAGGCAAACCAGCGGTTCAGCCGCTGGAGTTGAGCTTCAAATACGGTCCATGATCACCGATCATATTAGGTTGTCTGCCGATCCTTGGGGGATTAGAGCTCCCTGCGAGAACCTCTCCCGCCGCGCTTGGCATCAACGTTCTTCTTTAAATCGGACAGACGTTCGTCGCTTTCCTTCATAAAGCGCTGCAGCCTGTCTTCAAAGTTGGCCCTGCTTCTTCTGAAGTCAGACGCACTCCTGGGCCGGTAGTTCGGGTTTGCTTGCTTGATGCTTAGCCCAATCTTCCCCGATGCGTCCACAGACAGCACTTTAACCTGTACTCTGTCGGTCTTCTTCACGTACTCGTTGATGTCTTTAACGTATGCGTCAGCGATTTCTGAGATGTGTACCAATCCGGTTTTTCCGTCTGAAAAACTTACAAACGCCCCGAAATTGGTGACTCCAGTTACAACCCCTTCAACGATCGCTCCGACTTCGAGCGCCATACCTCCGCCATTCCTCCCGGATCTGTTTCTTTGCTTGCGTAAAGCCATTATAGGTTATGCGGATTTTGAGTGTCAAGGAGACTATTATGCCAGAAAACGGCGCATATCTTGGAAGACCTCGCATATCTATCGTCAGAGCCACTTTATTCAAAGCCACGACGGCGCCGTGTATTGGAGGGAAAAAACCTTGGACGAGTTCGGACCTGACGAGAGGACCCATAAGATCGAGATACTGCAGCGAGAGCAAGTGCGATTGCAGGGAGTCATCCACGTTGAGAGCTTCGACGAACAACAAGTCGTAGTCGAAACGGACCTGGGGATGCTGACTCTGAGCGGCGAGGAATTCCACATTACCAGCCTCGATCTTGACAAAGGCATGATGATTGTCGAGGGCAACTTCGGTGCTTTGGAGTATTCGCACATGGATGCGAGGCTCCGGCAGAAAGACAAAGGGTTCCTCCAGCGTCTCTTCCGCTAACATGGGCATGCCGGTCGAAGTCCAGATCTGGAGGCTTTCGGTCCTCTTCCTGGCAGGGATCGCGGTCAACATACTTTTCCAGGCTTATACGGCATTTCGTGGGGTGTTTCGTCCAAAGCGCTTCGGCCGTCATTTCCTGGACATCATCTTCTCTCTCGCCATACTGGGGGCTGCCACGGCGGTGGTCTTCCTTGTGAACTGGGGCGAACTTAGGTTTTACGTGGCCCTCTCCATAATATTGGGTTTCTGGTTTAGCAACTACCTGGTCGGAGAGCTCGTTTATTCCATAGCGTATCGGGGCTTTAACCTCGGGAAAAAGGGCGGACGCTGGACAAAATCCAAAGTCATCGTGCCATCGGGCCGCTTCATCACGCAAACCGGCACCAAAGCTAGAAACTGGCTGTTCCCTCCTATTCCTCCTGAGGAAGGACCCGAAGACGGCAGAACAACTGATGACACGCATAACAAAGGACCGGACGACGAGCCCCAGGATTCGGACCCGCTTGACGGAGGCCCGCACCGCACAATGTAACTGGCTTGCCTCTAGCCGCGGTGATGCATCCCACTTTCTAGGACTCCATCCCTATCGTTTTCCGAAATAGGAGCAGGATTTCGTTTTCCTATAGAAGGATTTGCTTCTATCGTGTAGAATAGGCTTGTACTAATTCTGTCCACAGATTGTGTACAATTTGTGGATAACCCGGAGGATGTTCAGTGCAGATCGAGATCCGAGGCGCCGAGCGACTGAGCTTTAGAGAACGACAGGTGGTCGTCCTAAAGGAGACCGGCTATTCAGCTCAGGATATCGCCACGCGGCTGGGCATCAGCCAAGGTTCTGTAGCTACCCTGTATAACCGGGCCAAGACCAAAGGTTATCAGGTAGTCATAGTAATCTCCGGGGATCCACTTAGCTTGTACGGCGACGACGAGCCTACGCTCGAGGAGGAGGATCTTAAGTGATGACGAGAGAGCCTAAAAAACGGCGGCCTATAGTGCCGCTCATCGGAGTGGTCGTCCTCTTTCTGGCCGTTACGGTCTCGTTTATCCTGCGACAGGTCGAAGTGAATGTCGCCAACAAGAAGCTGGCGGCTCTAGAGGCAGAAATCGCTCGCTACCAGGCGCACAACATTACTCTGGAGCAGCAGATAGAGCTCCTCCGCAACGACGAGTACATAGAGCGCATAGCTAGGGATAAATTGGGTTTGGTCAAGAACGGGGAAGTCCAGTACATGTTTGTAAACGGTAGTGCCCGGTAAACACCTATCATCTCAAGTAAACTTGATTCGTGTGAACTAGAAAGTCCTGAGAAATAGGGGCTTCCGGCATCAGGAAGCCCCCCTCTATTTCTATCCGCCCGAGATCAACTCATACATCTCGCCGGCCGTCTTCTTGTCGGCGGTTTCCATAAGCTTAGCTACCTTGCACTCTACTTTCCGCGGGCCAAAGGTCAACTCAAGCATGTCTCCTACCTCAACTGACGTGGAAGACTTAGCGGTACGACCGTTCCTCTTCACATGTCCGCCGTCACACAGCTCTTGAGCCAACGTCCGCCTCTTGACCAAGCGGCTCACTCTAAGGAATTTATCCAACCGCACCTCTCTCACGCCTCTCCCGTATGTAGCGCGAACTGCCAGACTACCGCTGTGTCTCTCCCACTACAGAATCCTTCAACCCTCTGCCCGGCCTAAAAACTGGGACTCTGGAGGCGGGAATCTGGATAGTCTCGCCGGTCCTGGGGTTTCGACCTTCTCTAGCCGGTCTCTCGCGAGAAAGGAAGGTGCCGAAACCGAGAATAGCCACGGTATCGCCTTTCCCCAGTGTGTCTTGTACAACGTCGATGAGCGTGTTAACGACCTTCTCCGTGTCCTTCTTCGTCATTCCTGCCCGTTCGGCAACCTTGCCTATAAGCTCCGTCTTGTTCAACTGACTGCCTCCTCATTGTCCAATTTGATTCCCTATTACCCTATCTTGTCCGCTAAAACCGTAAACGCTAGCTCTTGTCAGGGTTTTCGTGCTTCTTAGCTTTTTCCCATAGTGCGTCCAGATACTCTAGATCAACCTCCTCTGCACTCATATTTCGTTCGGCCAGGTCTCGCTCCACCTGTCGGTATCTTCGGGAGAACTTCTCGACGCATCCCAATAAGGCCGACTCCGCGTCCACCTTCAAGTGCCGCGCCAAATTCACGCACGCAAACAGGAGATCGCCGACTTCCTCGGCAACGTCCTCGGGAGAACCCTTCGCTCTCGCCTCGGAAATCTCGGCCAGTTCCTCCTTGACCTTGTCAAAAACAGGTTCAACCGAATCCCAGTCGAATCCGACTCCCGCAGCCAAAGTCTGCTGCCTCTGGGCCCGCATCAGCGCAGGAAGTCCTTTTTGAACTTCATCCATCAGAGAATGGTCCTTCTTATACCTGCCTGGTTCAGCCCTTTTAATCTCATCCCAGCGCTCCCTAACGGCCTCCGGGGTGTCCAGCCTCTCGCTGCCGAACACATGGGGATGACGCCTCACCAGCTTCCGAGTGATCCCGGCCAGGACCTCCGACTGACGGAAGTCCCCTTTCTCAGAGGCAATCTGGCAGTAAAGCCCGATTTCCAAAAGCAAGTCTCCCAATTCCTCTTTAAGTTTATCCGCGTCTCCCTCCAAGGCAGCAGCGACAAGTTCATGGGATTCCTCTAGCACATACTTGGTCAGAGAACGATAGGTCTGTTCTTTATCCCAAGGACAACCGTTCTCGCCCCGAAGCTTAGCCACGACCGCGAGGAACTCGATCCAAGCCCGACCACTTGCCTCATCTACGCCCATATCCTACACCTCCAGTGAAGGGCCGCTTAGGGCACCGCTAGTTCCCGCTTAACCTCCTGCTAACATGTCCCCTTCAAAGGAACTACATCAAAAACCGATTGAAAGCAAGTATCGGCGGGCGAAATGACCCGTAGATAAACCGGGATTGAGGCGGCCTAGGAGGCGCAGTCAGGAGTTGAGTTTTCATGATGACTGAAGGTAATCGACTGGAGGTGCCCTGTCGCTAGGCCTCCGGCGGCTTTCCGAAAAAGCCGCCTAACAGCGGTAGAGCCGCAAGCTCATCTGTCCGTACTATCCCGAGGATCAAAGCCAGCGCTCCATAGGCTACAGCGCCCATCCCAACGGCGGCCAGCGTAGCTGCTTTCCAGGAGATCATGACCGATAGGCGTGAATAACCGAATCCCGCTATCACGGCCATGGCGCCTCCGGCCACAAAAATCTTCAGAAGCCCGCGCCGGTCAAGTACAGAACCTACCTCTTGCGTAACAGCCCAGAGGTTCAGAAGCCCGGCGATACCGAAATGAACCGATGTCGCTACTCCGGCTCCGAGTATGCCGACCGACGCATTGCCCACCAAGACGTAGGTGACAAGCGCCTTAACCGCAACAGCCAAGGCCAGATTCACTAAGGGCGCTCTGAAACGCCCAAGACCGTGAAGGATCCCCGAAGTCACCTGCTGCAAAGCTAGGAACACAACTGCAGGGGTCAAAGCCCGCAAGATAGGCGCTACTTCGGGCTGCCCATAAAGCAAGGTAGGGATCGGATCGGCCAGCACGTGAAGCCCGATAGCCGCCGGCACCGCCAGAGCCAACGTAAGCGATAGAGCCTTCTTGACCCTTCTTCGCACCGCGTCCCCGTCTCTCAACGCCGTAGCGGCGCTTATAGAGGGCACCAGGGCCATTTGCAGAGCGGAGGTGAACAAGGTTGGCAGGTTAAGCAGTGGAAATGCCCCGGCGGCCAAGCGTCCGAACTGCCTAGTTGCCTCCTGGATACTGAAGCCAATGGACTGAAGGCGGCCGGGAACAATAGCCAAATCGACGATCTCGGTTATGCCAAAGATGGCTGATGCCAGCGAAATCGGAGCCGCTATAGAGATAATCCTCTTGGCAGTATCGGACCAAATGTATGCGGCCTTGGTCTTACGCCCCTCTTTAAGCCACGGTTTGGGTTCTCTAAGATAGGCGGCCATCGCCCACACGGCGGCGACAAACGCCCCTGCCGGTGCTCCAAAGGTCGCTCCGGCCGCCGCTACATCCAGCCCCCTAGGCAACAGCATGTTCGCCAAGAAAAGCATGGTCACAAGCCGCCCTATTTGCTCCAATACCTGGGTCAAAGCGGGCGTTTCCATCTTCTCGATGCCCTGGAACCATCCTCTGAAGGCCGATAGCACTGCCACGATAAACAAAGCCGGTGACAGAGCCCTGATTGAAAGGGCAGCCCGAGAATCGTGAGCCATGTTGACAGCGACCCAATCCGCCGAAAAGTACAGAACCAGCGTGGACGCCAAACCGAGAATCGCCATGAGGACCAGGGAAATCCGAAAAGCCTCCGCCGCCCGCGCCCTCTTTCCAAGAGCCCACCTTTCGGCGACTACCTTGGATATGGCGACGTTAAGACCCGAGGATGATACGGTGAGAAGTATCGTGTAGATGGGGTAAGCCATCTGGTACAGACCCATTCCCTCGTCACCAAGAATGGCGTACAAAGGTATTCTGTTAAGAGCTCCTATTAATTTCACCAGGATGCCGGCGCCCGTCAGGACAAAGGCACTCTTGAGGAATCTGGAGTCATCTCTCTTCATCGATTAAGACCCTTCCTCGGACGGCCTGTGCAGAACAACATGAAGCTCCGTTAGACCGCAGTGCCCTGAAGATTATGATAGAACCTTGCACAAGCATGAATGAAGGTGGCCTGAAAAAGCCACCTTCGCTTTCACGAGATCATGCCTCATCACCAAAGAGTATTCTATGTTGGCGGTACTATTCTTCCATCTGCTTGGCAAGGAATCCGGCTGCCGTCTCGGCGAGCTTCAGTTCTAGCTCCCCCACCTCTTGCCCCGGATCTCTCGTACATATGATTACGGCGCCTATCGGGTCTCCCCCCGCGATGATAGGAGCAATTACCTCGGACGTGAACTTGCATCCGCTCTCATCATCCGTAATGCACTCTTTGCAGTAACGGTCTTCGCCCGGGCTGGTGATGAGAATCGGTTTCCTATCCTCCATGATCCGCTCAATCGCGGCGGATATTCGCTTGTTCAGAAACTCCTTCTTGGGAGCTCCCGACACCGCTATGATCCCGTCCCTGTCGGCGATCATAGCTATATGCCCAGTTGCTTCTGCTAACGAGTCGGCGTACTCCTTGGCGAAATCCCCCAGTTCACCGATAGGCGAGTATTTCTTGAGGATCACTTCACCGTCACGGTCTACGAAGATCTCCAGAGGGTCTCCCTCTCTAATCCGCAAAGTTCTCCTAATCTCCTTGGGGATAACGACGCGCCCTAAATCGTCTATGCGCCGGACTATGCCTGTTGCTTTCACGTGTGCACCACCCCCTTTGACTCCTAAAGCCCCGTTCTTTTGCTAGTATATAGGCGTTTTGGAATCGTTATTCACCAGTGCTTAAGCGTTTAGCGAGTGTCAAGGCGATGTCTAAGGATGTGGCGTCTGCCTTAGGAAGAGTGAGTTCCAAGAGGTTTAGGCGGCGGTCAATCTCCAATCCGGGATAGGCTTTGTAAAGAGCAGGCAGGCGGTCGCCCGGGAAAAGGTGAGGCACTTCCACTTTCATGTTCAGATGAGCTCTGCCGAAGGTCAAATCGTCCTGTACCAGACTAATCTGGGTTATGCCGATCCTCCCGGCTATTAAGCGGAGGTGCGCGACCTTAAGCAGGCTTAGGGCGGGAGGCGGAAGCGTTCCATATCTGTCCTTTAGCTGCTCCTCCGTCTCAAGAAGTATGTCCGTATCGTAGGCTCCGGCGATCGTCTTGTAGAGGGCATAACGTTCCTTGGGACTTTCCACGTAGGACTCGGGCAGATACGCGTCGCACGGGAGATCGATGGTCGCCAAGATGCGTTCGACCTTCTCTTCCTTCTGCCCTCGCAAAGATCTCACGGCCTTGTCCAAGAGGCTAACGTACATCTCATACCCGACAAGGGTCATGAATCCGTGCTGCTCGCCTCCAATCAAATTCCCGGCACCTCGAATTTCCATATCCCGCATGGCAAGTTTGAACCCGGATCCCATGGTGGTAAAGTCTCTGAGCGCGTTCAATCTCTCTTCAGCCACAAAAGTCATACTTCTGTCGGAGCGATAGGTGAAGTAGGCGTATGCGATCCGATTGGAGCGACCCACTCGCCCACGAAGCTGATACAGCTGGGCTAGCCCAAGCCTGTCCGCATCTTCTACAATTAACGTGTTGACGTTGGGAAGGTCTAGTCCCGATTCAATGATGGTAGTGGAAATTAGGACGTCGTACCGTCCCTGCAGAAAGTCCTGCATGGTCGCTGAAAGCTCATGCTCCCTCATCTTCCCGTGAGCCACAGTAATGCGGGCTTCGGGGACCAACGCCTGGACGCGCTGGAACACGCGCGCGATGGAGTAGACTCGGTTATAGACGTAAAAGATCTGGCCGCCGCGACGCATCTCCCTCCGGATCGCCTGGGATACGAGGGACGGGTTGGCGGCGACAACATAAGTCTCAACCGGAAACCTGCCTTCCGGAGGAGTCTCTATGACGCTGATATCCCTGATCCCCGACATCGCCATATTCAGAGTTCGAGGAATTGGAGTCGCGGTCAAAGTCAGGACGTCACAGGTCTGGCTGATCTGCTTTATGCGTTCTTTCTGGGCAACGCCGAACCGCTGTTCTTCGTCTATGACGAGGAGTCCGACGTCCTTGAACTTGACGTCCTTGCTCAAGAGGCGATGAGTGCCGATGATGATGTCAACGGCGCCGGCTTCCACATCCCTAACGATTTTCTTTTGTTCGGCGGAAGAACGGAAACGACTAAGGCATTGGATCGAGACGGGATAATCGTAGAATCGCCTGCTAAAGGTCGCGTAGTGCTGCTCTGCTAGAATTGTGGTGGGAACCAAGACGGCTACTTGCTTTCCATCCATAGCCGCCTTGAAAGCGCATCTCATGGCTACCTCGGTCTTTCCATAGCCCACATCGCCACAAAGAAGTCTGTCCATTGGAACCGGCAATTCCATATCGGCCTTGATCTCCTCGGTCGCGGTGGCTTGATCCGATGTGTCCTCATACTCAAAAGCGTCCTCGAACTGTCGCTGCCACGGGGTGTCAGGAGAAAACGCGAATCCTCGCCTGGACTTGCGCTTAGCTTCGAGGACGAGTAGTTTCCGGGCCAGATCCTCCACAGACCCTTTGACCTTGGCCTTGATCTTCTGCCAGTCGCCGGTGCCCAGTTTCTGAAGGGTGGGGGGCTTGCCTTCTGGGCCGACGTAACGCTCGACGGCATCCACTTGGTCTATGGGGACGTAAAGAGCATCGGTTCCCGCATAGCGCAGGTGCAGATAATCCCTGGTAACCTCATTCACAGTCATAGTCGCAAGGCCCATGAACTGTCCAATGCCGTGTGTGGCGTGAACCACGTAATCGCCGGCGGAGAGCTGACGCCAGTCCAGCGTGGGACGAGATTTCTTGGCCTTTTTTTGACGAACGACTGTCCTACCGTACACTTCGGTTTCGGTGAACACAGAAAGGCCCAAGGAATCGCAGTTGAAACCGTTCTCACCGCTGCCCAGAGCCAGCGTGACCAAGCCTTCCCGGGGAGGCTCCAAAATCGAATCCAAGGTGAGGGCCCAGATCTCCTGGCGCTCCAACCACTTGGCCAGCAAGCTTTGACGGTCTTTGTTGCCCGCCAAAATGAGCACGCGTCTTTTCTGAGCCAGAAGCTCTCTAAGCTCGGCGGAAAGATCGGCCCACCGGCCGCTGAACCCAACTTGTGTCGTTGTGTCGGACTCGACCACGTCTCCTAGGGAGACGGCCGTGTCCATGCGCGGGATGAGACTCAACATCATGTGACTTCTCTGCAATATGCCTGCCACATGTCCGGAAGGCAGGTATATGGACGCTTCTTTCCGTCCCATAGTGCCCGCTACCATACGTGCCGAAGCGATCTCCGCCCCTATCTTCTCAAACTCCGTGATGGCGTCCCGGCAACGCTCGTAACCGTCTACTACCAGAAGCCCACGCCCGCGGACGTAATCTAGAACCGTACCGCCGTCCCCGTCTTTCGGGGATTCCATACCCTCCGACTGCTCTTCGAGATAGTCAACCGCAGGCGTCATAAAGACCTGGATGACTTGGTCTGCCGAAACCTGGGTTTCCGGGTCGAAGGAACGGATTGACACGACCTCGTCGAAAGCGAATTCCAACCGATACGGCGCTTCCGAGGAAGGAGGAAAGACATCTAGTATGCCGCCGCGAAGCGCCACTTGTCCCCTGGTCTCGACGGAAAACTCCCTCTCGTAACCGAGAGAGACCAGCTTGCTAACCAGCTCTTCAGGCGAAAGCGGCGCCCCCACCTTGATGGTCCTGCATCCCTGGCAGAAACGCTCTCTGGACATGAGTTTCCTTACCAATGCGGTAGCAGGCATCACCACAAGGAACCCATCGCCCTGGGGTGAGTTTAGCTTGGCGAGCGTACTGATGCGCATCCAAAGGGACTCCCGGTTTCCGTGGGTCTCGAAAGGCATGACCTCGCGGGCTGGAAACAGGAGCACCTTGTCCGCGCCCATGAGGTCAGACAGGTCTCTCTTCGCGGTGACTGCCTCGTCCGGATTGGGCATGACCAAGATACCGGGACGCCTCAACTTAGCTAAGACAGAAGCGACTGTCGCGAGCTTAGCATAGCCTTGAGCTCCGGTAAAAAGGACGGGGGTCTTGCCGGCGTCGATATCTTCTATGGCACGGCGAAGTCCGGGGCTTCGCGAGAGGATGTCCAACAGTCCTGGATGAGACATTCGGACTACTTACCTCCGCTCTCTTCGATGGCCTCTTTTCCGTTGTACTCCGCCATGGCGGCCTCTATTCCCCTGACGAAGACATCAGCGGCGGCATCAGCGGCTATCCCCACCACTTCTGACAAACGGACAACTTCATCGCGAGCGAAAGGCTGTAACACATGGTCTATGACATCATCGCCTTCATGGGGCCGCCCGATACCGATCTTCAGCCTCATGAACTCGGTCGTCCCCAAGTGCGAGATTGTGGAAGCGATGCCCTTATGCCCTCCCGAGCTGCCGTCCTGCCTGACGCGAATCTTGCCGAAGGGCAAATCCAGATCGTCGTGAATAACCAAGAGGTCGGAAGTAGGAACACGGTATCTGGATAGAGCTTCCGCTATAGCCTGGCCCGAAGCGTTCATGTAGGTGGCAGGCTTAACGAGGAGCATATGGACGTTTCCATCAGAAGTCGAGGCGATTCCTTCGGCCACATCAGAAAACCCAGATTCTACAAATTTGACTCTCATCCTTCGGGCCAACTCGAACAACACCATGTACCCGGCGTTGTGCCGGGTACATGTGTACTTGCGTCCTGGATTTCCTAGTCCGACTACACATTTCATCTGTTCGCCGCACCTATCCTCTTCGAATTGCGAGAGGCCAGGACTTATCTGTCGGATTCCGGTTCATCGGCCGCGACTTCTTCTTCCGCTCCCTCGGTCTCTTCTTCTTCCTCTTCCTCTTCCTCAACTGCCTTAGGAGCCAAGATCACCACCAACACTTCCGTTGGAAGGGTGACCAATCTGACGTCTTCAGGCATGACCAGGTCGCCGGCGCTGATGGAGTCCCCGGGCTGAAGATCAGTCACATCCACTTCAAATACGGCAGGCATCTCGGTGGGAAGGCACTCGACAGTGACTACACGAGATTGCCTCTGAAGCAGTAGGCCACGTTTTTCGATTGATTCTTCGCCTCTCACGTCCACCGCTACTTCTGCCTTGACCCTGTCTGTGAGAGAAATCCTGTGGAGATCTATGTGAATAATCTCCCCGGTCACGGGCTCATAGCTGACATCCTGGATCATGACATCCCCTTCGAAGTGCGGGTCCTCCACGATAAGGTTGTGGACCTGTCCCCTAGAGTACCTAAGAAGCCGTTTCAGGGCCTCTTGGTCCAACGAGATAGCTATTGGCTCGATAGTCTTACCGTATACCACCGCCGGAACAAGACCGGCCTTACGACAGTCCTTGGCTAAAGCCTTGCCTGTCCCTCTGCGACATGCTCTAACGGCCGCTTCCATGCAACAGTTCACCCTTTCAGTTACCTGAACATCTCCGATATCGAACGTCCCTCGTGAATCCTGACAATCGCGTCCCCTAGCAGATGGGCCACAGATAATACTTTTACCAGAGGACGCACCGGTTCTTCAACCGGAATCGTGTCAGTGACTATCAACTCTTTAAAATTCGCTTTAGTAATGTTCTCAAAAGCCATGCCGGAAAACACGGGGTGAGTGGCGCAAGCAATCACATCTTTGGCACCCATTTTCCTCAAAGACTTAACGGCAGACAAGAGACTTCCGCCGGTATCGATCATATCGTCCAAAAGAACGGCGGTTCGCCCCTCAACCTTTCCGACGATATTCATGACCTCAGCCACGTTGGGCTCGGGTCTTCGCTTATCTATGAAAGCTACAGGAAGGTTCAGAGCCTCGGCCATGTCTCTTGCCCTAGGGATAGCCCCTGCGTCAGGGGACACGATGACGTGGTCGGTGAGGTCCTTGCCCTTCAGATACTGCCCGAGAAACCGCACCGCAGTCAAGTGGTCAACAGGGATATCGAAGAAGCCCTGTATTTGGCCTGCGTGTAGATCCATGGTAAGAACCCTATCCACACCGGCAGTCACCATCAGGTTAGCCACCAATTTGGCCGTGATGGGCTCGCGTCCTCTGGTCTTCCTGTCTTGGCGCGCGTAACCGTAAAACGGCACGACGGCCGTAATTCGGTCCGCGGAAGCCCTCCTCAAAGCGTCCACCATAATCAGGAGTTCCATCAAATGATCGTTCACCGGCGCGCACGTTGACTGGATCACAAAGGCGTCTGACCCTCTAACGTGCTCGTTGATGATCACTTTCACTTCCCCGTCTGAGAACATCCCGACTTCACTTTTCCCCAAGGATATACCGATGTGGTCGCAAACATCCGAAGCCAACTTCAAACTAGCGTTTCCACTGAAAACCCGCAGTCTCTTATCACCGTACGGCGACATCTAAACGCTACCTCCCCTGGCCTAGCTAGAGTTTCCTCCTGTCTACCCATCCCTCTTTGATGACCTGTCGCTCTCTGGCAATGGCCAAAGATCTCTCAGGAACGTCAGAGGTTATAGTCGACCCGGCTGCGATATACGATCCCTTGCCTATGGTAACGGGGGCGATTAGGTTGGCGTTACATCCAATGAAGGCTCGGTCCTCAATGACAGTGCGGTGTTTTCGGGTTCCATCGTAGTTGACGGTAACCGTACCGGCTCCGATATTCACTCCTTGGCCTACATCAGTATCACCCAAGTAGGAATGGTGATGTACCTTTGTGCCGCTCCCGATGAAAGAATTCTTCAACTCGGCGAAGTTGCCGACAAGTGCGTTTCTCTCGACAGTCGTGTTCGGGCGGATGTGGGAAAATGGTCCGACCTGGACTTCTTCGCCGATGTCCGAGTTCTCAACTACTGAAACCCAGACCTTGCTTCTTGAACCAACTTTGGTGTGGATAAGTTCGGTGCCCGGTCCTATCACACAGTCTTGTCCTATGACTGTCTTTCCTCTTAGGTATGTGGATGGCTCAAGCACTGTCCCTGCACCTACAACAACGCCGAAATCCACGTAGACAGATTCAGGATCCCTGACGGTAACACCTGAAAGCGCCAGATTCCGAAGGATGTTCTTTCGCTTAATGTTCTCTGCCAACGCAAGCTCCCAACGATCGTTGATGCCAAGCACCAGCGATGAATCATCACAATGGAACCCGTTAACCGGCAATTTCATCTGTGACGCCAGGCCGACAATATCCGTCAGATAGTACTCTCCCTTGGCGTTGTCGTTCTTGACTTGGTTTATGAGACCGAACAGCAGAGAGGCCCTGGCGTAGTAGATGCCGGCGTTTACCTCACAAAGATGGTCTTCTGCCGGGGTAAGATCCCGGGATTCCACGATCCGCGAAACATGCCCGACTGGATCTCGCACTATACGTCCGTATGGACCGGGGTCGGGCGGGGTGTTGGTCATCACCGATAAAGAAGCACCGCTTCGCTTATGAGCTGTCACAAAATCTTTCAAGAGGTCTCCCGACACCAACGGCGCGTCTCCGTACATAACCAGCACATTGGGGTCGCCTTCAGGCATGGACGCTTCTGCCGCGGCTACTGCGTGGGCAGTGCCTTTCCGTTCGTGCTGCCAGGCAAACTGGATCGTCTCGGAGGCGCCTGACCACGTCCGCCCGATAGTATGCTGTACTTCATCACCTTTGTGCCCAACTACAACAACGATCTTCTTTGGCAAAAGGTCGTAGGCGGCATCGAGGACGTAGTCTATCATTGGACGGCCGCATATTTGAAAGGTGACTTTGTGGAGGCAGGATTTCATACGCGTGCCTTCACCGGCGGCTAATATGATTACGGCAGTCTCGGTCGCTCTTGGCATATCAGATCACCCCAGGCATTATATCACTTACCCAGGATACGGCGACAAAGCAGCAGATCGGAAGGTTTGTCCACATCAACACCGATTTCGGGGTCGACACGGAGCAAAGCTTTGGGCTTGAGGTGGATGAGTTTCTCCGCCTTTTGTTCGAGTTCGGCAACTGAAGCCACCTTTAAGAGCACTTTTAGAAGAAGCCACGGCCCCAGCTGGGTCGCCATCTTAAGAGGTGACTTTCGGTAGCTTATCATCTTCTCGACCATAGGCCACGCCTGGGAAATGGCCGCATTTCGCACAAAAAACACGTTTCCCCCGGTAAAAGTGCCATCGCGAAGGGTGAGATATGTTCGCTTAACGCCGGGAAACGCGCTGTCACACTGGGATTTCTCGCTGACCGGATAGCAGAAGTCGGCATTTGATTGCAAACAGCGTTGGATCAGCCTTTCCATGATGTCGGACGTTATCAAAGGCACATCCGAGGCACAGACCAGCGCGTATTCGGAGGTAACGGCGTCCAACCCTCGTTTTACGTTGTCGAACAAGTCCTCTCCCGGAGGGATTATCCTGACTTTGCCTGTCTCATATGTCTTAAGGCCTTCTCTTGGGCCAACGAGATGGATCTTGGTGATACGGTCAATGTCGCCCAACACATCCAGGATGTAAGAAACCATAGGCTTCCCCGCAATGTCTATATTTGCCTCTAACGCTTCACTGCTTTCTCCGGCCAACTTTCCGTCGTTGGCGCGCCCCGCCAGTACAATCACTTCTAGTTCCACTGTTCCACCGCCTTGATCCTCGCGACCCGCGCGTCACTTAGGAATCCCAGCTTAAGCTCTAACACCTTGTCTCTGACCTCTTCCGCGTGGGAGCGCGAACGGCAAAGGCCGTACACCGTGGACCCGCTGCCCGTCATGATGGCGTTGAGTGCCCCCACATCAAGAAGGGCGACTCGCGCCCGGGCAACGTCACCTCGCCGCTTGACAACCGGCTCCTCCAAGTCATTGTAAACCACTTTGGCCAAGCTTTCCGCATTACCCGAAGACAACTCCCGTAACACTGCGTCTGGTCTTATGTCTCGTTCGGCGCCAGAGGCGTAGTCTTTTCCGGGGTTGTCCGTATCCCAGGCGGAAAATGCCCAAGGAGTGCTCACGCCCTGTGAAAGGAAGAGGACTGCAAGCCAAAACCAATCGGCGTTCGTATTTCGGCAGCCTAGATCGACGGGGGTCACCACATCGCCGATACCCGTGCATAAGGCGGCCGTCCAAGCAGGTACAGCACGGTTGGGACCGATAAAGAAGGGGACGTCAGCCCCCAAGCCTCGCGCGATACTGATCAGGCCCTCATCTTGCGCGTCCGTAGCGAAAGTGCCCGGCGCAGAGCCAAAGACGTTATCGAGGGCTAAGAGCACAGCAGCCGCGTCTGAACTACCCCCTCCCATCCCTCCGCCGGCAGGAATCCCCTTGTCTATCCGCACGTGTACTCCCGCTCTAATGTCTGTTCGGGATAGATACTTAGTGGCAGCCCTGTAAGAGAGGTTTTGTTCCTGAGGGAGATCCGGCAACGCGGGGCAACAGACAGAAACATTGCTTCCCTCTGCGCTAACGGTGATGAGGTCAAACAAATCTACGGCGGCCATCACTGTGGATACCTCATGGTATCCGTCCTGCCGCCGCCCCAATACAGAAAGCGCCAGGTTCACCTTTCCGTACGCTTTATAGGTTATTGGAGCGATGGAGTGATTCATGTACTTAAGGTTCTGCGGATTCCCTGAAGATCCCTCTAGAAACTTAAGGCTTAGAGCTAGGCAGCCGGCCGGGCGCGGAGCCTGTGTGCTCGTGCTCGACCGGCGATAGCGGTTATCTCGGCTTCGTGAAAGTTATACCGAGGGCGTCGCACACATTCTGTATGCGCCCGAAAATGGATACTGTATCCGAACCGGCTGAAAGCAAGCCTACTACCTGTCGCTTGTCATTGAGGACCACAGAACCGCTGTCACCTGGCTGAGCCATATGGGTGGTCACACACTGGTCCGTAAACACCGCGTCTCCTGTGTCACCCATGCTTATCTTGATTGTGGCCTCCACCACCCTGACTTCCCCATAGTTGGTACCGCTGGTACGGCCGCTCTTTGCGACTTTGTCGCCAACGTTTGCCTCGGCTATGCCTTGAGGTACGCCAAGGTCAATTATGGCGTCAGAGATGATATCCAGTGAAACCGGCTTGGCCAGGGCCGCGTCCACCAAGTTGTTAGCAGACCCGGTCGCGTACACCTTTAGGCTGTAATTGCGACGAAAACGCCGGATGACTTTGTTAAGAGTGCGTTCGAAACTGGCGGCCACCGGACAATCGGGTGACGCCATTTCCATCTGTATCGGTACGAAGCGATGGAGCTTAGCGATCATGTCGCGGTCAGTGCCGTTATCGTATCGCCCCGGTTGCAGGATAGGGTCACCTGCCGCGCATCTGCCATCTCGGCCATTTGATGAGTTCGCCAATACATGGTTGTTAGATAGGATTAAGGGTTCGCCTGTTTTCACATCGTACACAACCGCCCCAAAAGTGCCCGCGGTAATTTTGTAGTGCCCTATGCTTGAACCCGGCACTGCGGGCCTATACTTATCCAGTCGCGCCAGAGCGACAACCTCACCTACCTCAATTACATCGGTATCCGCCATATCAATGCTTTTCGGCACTAAATCGCCGGTTTGGAGTCTAGCTTTGGGCAGCTTCTTCGTCACCAGCACGGTGACAGTGGGTCTGCCCGTGCATTGGCCCCGGACCTGTTTGGTGCCTTTACCAACGCCGATGACGTTGGGCAATTCCATCAGCCTTGGAGCTGAAACTCTCAGAGCTCTTACTACGGCGTCCACAATCCCTCCTCCCTTCTGCGCATAAGGAATCCGTAAACACCTTATGTTGAGAAGATGGGAGTGGTTACCGAACCGTTAGTCTATGAAAAAACGAAAAGCCGCGGAAGTCTCCTTCCACGGCCTCTCATTGGTTTTGGCCTGGTTCAGCTAACTGAAACCGTGCCTCTTGCTCCTAAGACAATCAATCGTCGTCAGCTGACGCATCAAAATGGATTTCAACCGAATCGGTTAGGACGTCGATGTAACTCCACGACATTGCGCGACTATCTTCATCCTCAAAACGAACTATGAAAAGTTTGGGGTAGGTTTTCTCAAGCACACCTTCCCGCTCGAATACTCTCCTCCGACCTTCACTGGAGCGAACCCTGACACGTTCTCCCAGATGGCTATCCAGTTCGGTACGGATAGCCTCCAGTGCCGACTTTTCCGCCATTGGCTATCCCTCTTTCACTCGTTATTTTGAATGCTTATCAGCTACTTGCGACGCTCCATACGCGTCCGGTTTAATCCGGGCCGCAAACCCACTTCCGACGATCTCTTGGACCAGTTCTCGGATCATGGACTTGGTCTGCCCATTCCGGCCTACGTCTAAATGGATCTCGACGTTTAAAGCCGAGTGACCGTTCTTTGATATTAGAGCCGCCAATCGGGACGCCACATCGAGGCTAAGGTGCGCCTCGTAGAAAATCCGCTGTTTTAAACTGGGCATTTTCGTTACATGATCTCGAGTGTAGAAGTAGCGTCCGCCTTTTCCAAGGCGATGTATGACAACCGCCGTAACAAAACAGATCTGATCGCGTGGCTGGGAATCGCTGCCGACGATCAGCTTGTACTCAGCAGTGGGATCATCCGCCATGTAGCTGCAGATGTCTTCGAACATGGCGTTGAAGGACATAGGCCCTTTAGTTGGGCTAACGAAGTACACTTGCAGCTCCCTCCTTCGCCCGAACCTAATGCAATTGCCAGGCCCAATTGTATCACTTTTCCTTACTTAAGGCAAATGTGGGGCCAACCCGAACTGGCTTTGAGCAGGGATTGAAGGTTTCGAGCCTAAGGCTGGGGCTGTTGGGGGGGAGGGAGGCCTCTGGCAAGCCTCATGAAGCCTTCCACTCCCAGTTCCTCAGGCCTGCGGTTCGGGTTAATCCCGCAGGCTATGATCGATGATTCCAACGCGGGTTTATCGGGGTACAAGGGCAAGAGCCCGTTCAACAAGGTCTTCCGCCTCACGCTGAACGCAGCCCGGGACAGAGTGTCCATTACGAATTCCTCTTCTTCCGTGAGTTCAAAGGATTCCTGAATGCTTAAGGTGACCAAGCACGAACCAACTTCCGGTCTGGGCAAAAAAGCTCCTTTGGAGATCTTGCGCTCGATCTTCACGTCGGCTCGATACTGGCACCACAGAGATAACCTGCCGAAATCCCCACTACGCGGTACCGCAATCATCCTCTCACCCACTTCTTCCTGAACCACGAATCCCATTCGAGACCATTCGGACCGCTTTACAAGAGAAGAGTAGAGCAGTTCAGAGGTGATGTAGTAAGGAAGGTTACCACATAGGGCCAAAGGTGCGTCGGGATGAGCGTCTCTGGCGCTGTTCCCGGTCAGATCGTACTCGAGCGCGTCGCCCCAAACCCAGGTAAGGTTTTTGAGGCCCTTGGCAGACTCATAAAAAGCTTCTTCTAGGTCCCGGTCCTTTTCCAGCGCATAGACCCAAGATGCGCGGTCGCATAGTTCCCTGGTGAGAGTGCCGATGCCCGCCCCGACCTCGACGGCCACCCAAGAATTGTCAGGTATGATGACAGAAGCGATTGACCCCAGCAGCCTGGGGTCAGTCATGAAATGCTGGCCTAATCTCTTCTTAGGCGAGATCTTGGCCTCTCGCAATATCTGTCCGAAGGGTCTTCTTTCAAACGTCATTCAAGCACATACACCTTCACTTGCCTAACGCCCCAACCGAGGGCTTCTCCGTGGGTGTCGTAACATACGTCAATTCTATTTCCTTTTATGGCTCCGCCAGTGTCCGCCGCGGTGGCGTATCCGTAGCCATCAACGTAGACCCTCGTTCCTAGGGGAATCAGGTTCGGATCCACTGCTATGACTCCCTTCTTGGCCGGCAGTCCTGTGTGTGTAAGACCGTTAGCGTAGACTCCACAGCACTCTTGGCATGGACAATATGCCGTCGCTTTCACCTCAAAGGCTCTGGTGAAGCGGATGTCTTCGGCGCCGCGAGACATCGCTGTCATGGTCCCGGTCAGGACAACCTTGTTGACAGCTTCCTTAACTGTATCCCTGGTCAACTCATCCCGGCCAACCTCCTGGCCATCCTCAAGCCTGACCCTATACTGAACCCGCTCGATTCCCGAGACACCTTGCCTGTAAACCTTGGTCAGTCCCGCCTCAATGGAAGCGTCGGGCCTTGTTTCAGTCCCAAAAGCCACCGCTATCTCTTCCCAGACTTCCTCATAGTCAACCTTAACCACCCGGACGGACTGCCCTTCGGCCAATTCGGCATCGATATCAGGGATTACCATGTCGTCGGTTCCCGGAGTCACGTGGGCCAAAGCCAACACGGTCAAGACGGATTTGTCTGTGGTAAAAACGGGGATGATCTCCCCGGCATAGTGCACGAACCTAGGTTCAGCTCTCTCTACAGTGACAATAAGCCCTTCCGTTATCAGGGCATCAAGATCTACATCGCATATGTCTCCAGCCGCAAGACTGATATTGGCTTCCTCAAGCGCTTCGGCAACAGTCGCCGCGTGGGTGTAAAGGGACACTTCGCGGTCCCAGGCCATCACTGTAACCGCGCATCTTTGTGATTGGAATGCTTGCCAACAAACCAGCGCCAAGACGGCACACAGCGCTATTGTGGTAAGCACAAAAAGCACGGCCCTTCGTATCCGCTCCTGCCCGATTGTAGGCTCTACTAGGCGCAATACCGATCCCTCCTAGCGTACATCATTCTATAGCCAAGACCCTTTTCCCTGTCAAGGAAGGCTACGGGCCGTCTCCCAGATCATGGCAATAGAGACTGCTTTACCCTAAGGATGCTCAAATCCTCCTTGCTTATTCCACTAAATTCACTTGACCCAAAAGAGGCAATCCCCCAAAAACCCGGGATGCGTTCTCCGTCGTAATCTCGGCAACTTCGCTCTTGTCCATCTCTAGGCAGTCCGAGAGAGTCTCTAGAGTCTCAATCACCAAAGCAGGCTCGTTTCGCTTTCCTCGACGAGTCTGTGGAGGTAGATAAGGACAGTCGGTTTCAAGCAGTATACGGTTCAGCGGAAGCTTACTAACCAACTGCCTGAGCCCTACGTTCTTGGGGTAGGTCAAGACACCGCCTATGCCAAGATAACCGCCTAAGCCAAGGCATTCTCTGGCGTAGGTCTTATCCTGGGAGAAGCAATGAAACACAACAGGTTGAACCAGCCGGGCATCCTCCACCAGGCCAAGCACATCGTCCTCGGCCTCCCGCTGGTGAATCAGGACCGGCAGGCCCAGTCGTTTGGCCAGTCTCAGGCCTTCCCGAAAGCATTCTACCTGAACATCCTTGGGCACCAAGTCTCTGAAGTAATCCAAGCCCATCTCGCCCAAAGCCCGGACTGCTTCGGAACTTCCTCGCGCCATGCCCATTATCACGTTCCATCTTTCGACGTGACCTCTACCTTCAGCGTTGTGGGGGTGAATACCGACAGAGCAAATGCCCCCGGTAGACTCGGCAAGTCGTATGGCATCTTCCGATGAAGACTCATCGTAACCCACCTCAATGAAACCCACACCATTCTGCCAGGCCCTTTGGATTACGTCTTTGCGGTCCGTCTCATACTCCGGAGAGCACAAATGCGCATGGGTGTCGAAAACCTCAGGAAATCTTGCTGCCATTGGGTATCTTCCTGTCAACCGTGAGCACAGCAAGCTCGTCGCCGTCTTTGGCCGCCAAGAGCATGCCGTTGGAACTCACGCCTCTTATAACTGCGGGTTCCAGATTCTTCACTACCACAAGCTGCTTACCTACAAGCTCTTCAGGCGTGTAGAATTGGGCAATCCCGGCAACTATCTGGGTCTGTTCGGACCCAAGACTGATTTCCAGGCGGTACAGCTTATCGGCACCCTTTATTCGGGAGCAGGTCAAGACCTCGGCCACCCGAAGCTCGACTTTCCGAAAATCTTCTATGGTAATGGTCCCAACCGGCAGTTGGTAAGATGTGGACTCTTCTTTCTCGATAGCGGCCGGTTCTCTTGTTATCGTCATCGTTTGCTCCTCTTCTTTGTCCTCAATTCTGGGGAATAGCGGCTTGCCGCGCCGGGTCGCTTGCCCTTCCTTAGCGATACCCCAAGTACCCGCAGAGTCCCAGTCCGCTTTGCCCAAAGGCTCCGGCATACCCAGAGAGCTCCATATGAGGTCCGGAGTCTTGACCATAAACGGCCTTAAGAGCTGAGCTACGATCCTGAGACATTCACATAAACCGTATAGAACGGTACCCAGTCTAGGCTCCTTGTTCTTAGACAGATCCCACGGACTCGCCGAGTCTATATACTTGTTGGCGCTGCCCACCACAGCCATGATCTCTTCTAGCGCTGCGCTTAGATGCAGAGCGTCAATCTCCTTCTCTACATTGCCTTTCAGAGCGACACACCGGTCTTTGAAGGCGAGGTCGGCTTCGCTCTCAGGACCGGGGGCAGGTATCAACCCGCCACTAAACTTTTTCACCATAGTGAGAGTTCGGTAGGCCATATTCCCGAGATCGTTGGCAAGGTCAGAGTTGATCCTCAGAACCAAAGCCTCCTCGGTGTAATCACCATCCGCTCCAAATGGCACTTCCCTTAGGGCGAAGTACCTGACCGCGTCCAGTCCGTACTTGCGTGTGAGCTCGACGGGGTCCACCACATTGCCCATGGATTTGGACATTTTCTTGCCGCCCAAGTTGAGCCAACCATGAGCGAACACCTGTTTAGGCAGGGGAAGATCTAGAGCCATAAGCAGTATGGGCCAGATTACGGCGTGGAATCTGAGGATCTCCTTGCCAATCAGGTGAACGTCGGCAGGCCACCACTTGTCGAACTTCTCCCGGTCGTGAGGATACCCCATGGCGGATATATAGTTGGTCAGAGCGTCAATCCAAACGTATACCACGCTGTTGGGATCAAACGGTACCTGGATGCCCCAATCAAATGATGTCCGGGAAATGCACAGGTCTTCCAGTCCCATCTTGACGAATTGAATGACTTCATTTCTTCTTGATGTCGGCTGGATGAAGTCAGGGTTATCTTCTATGTGCAAAAGCAACCGGTCCTGATACTTTGAAAGCCTGAAGAAGTAGCTCTCCTCTTGGACCCGCTCCAAAGGTTTTCCGTGATCGGGACATACCATGTCGGCGAATGCCCTGGCCTGGGTGTCCGTAAAGAAAGACTCGCACCCAACGCAGTACCAGCTCTCGTAGTTCTTCTTGTATATGTCTTTGTTGTCGAAAAGCTTCTGGAACACCCACTGAACGGTATCTACGTGTGAATCGTCTGTCGTACGAATGAAACCGTCGTGGGAAATCTCCAGTGTCCTCCACAAAGATTTGATCTTGGCGACCGTCTCATCCACGAACTCCTTAGGTTCTTTGCCTAAGGACTCTGCTTGGCGCTGGATCTTGAGCCCATGCTCGTCGGTCCCGGTGAGGAAAAACACATCATAGCCTCGAAGCCTCTTATACCTAGATAAGGCATCTGCGGCCAACGTAGTGTAAGAGTGCCCGATATGCAGATCTCCTGATGCATAGTAGATCGGTGTTGTTATATAATATCTTCGGTCGTGTCCCATCTGTAATACCTCCCATGGGTATCTTGCGCAATTCTAACACTGATAACCTTTTAGTGAAAGTTATCCCTCAGCCTCCAAATTTCTCTTGACGATTTCTGGTACTACTGGTATCTATTTAATTGTTGGTGGTGTCGAAACGTGGAGAAATCGGTAGGAGGGAAACGGACTTGATGAAATCAACCGGGGTTGTACGTAAGGTAGACGAGCTAGGCAGGGTAGTTATACCTATCGAATTGCGTCGAACTTTGGATATCGGCGAGAAGGATTCCCTGGAAATATACGTAGACGGAGAAAGCATCATACTCAAAAAGTATGAACCGGCATGCGTGTTCTGCGGAAATGCCGCCAACGTCGAGATCTACAAGGGGAAACGCGTTTGCAGACATTGTTTGGAGGAGCTCAACAGGATCAAGTAACGTCTATCCCGCTAGCGGGCAAAGGAGGCGGCAACAGTCCTCGCCTCCTTTCTCTTTCCTGTCAAAGACTTATCGTCGACCGCGACTAGTCGATCTAAGGTTGGGTCTCGCCAGTGGCGTCTTCTTGGTCGCTCCCTGGATCCAACCTCACTACTACGACCCACTCCCCTTGCAGCGTCTCTTCTTTCAGGTCGATCAAGACCTCACTGACAGTTCCGGCTATCACACTCTCGTGTATTTTGGTCATTTCATGGCATAGTCTGACGTTGCAGTCCGGGAACACGGTAGAGAGGTCTGCAAGGGCCTTCTTCACGCGAAAGGGGGACTCAAAGAAAACGGCGGTGACGCCGGGCCGAACCCATTCCAGGAAGAACCGACGCCTTTCTTTAGGTTTGCGAGGGGGAAAACCCGCGAATACAAAGCGATCCGCTGGGAAGCCCGAAACCGCAAGCGCGCCTGAGACCGAAGAGGGACCGGGCACCACAAGGATTCTATGCCCGTCGTCTCTCGCCGCATTTACGACGTAGGCACCCGGGTCCGAAATTGCCGGCATACCCGCGTCAGACACAATGGCCACAGATTTTCCTTGCCGCAAGAAATCTAGGACTCGAACGGTCCTTTCCCTTTCAACGTGTTGATGCAAGGATATGAGAGGTTTTCTTATATCGAAATGGGCAAGGAGCTTGAGGGTGCGTCTTGTGTCTTCACAAAAGACAGCGTCTACTTCTTTCAGGACTTCGAGCAAGCGAAATGTCGTGTCCTTTAAGTTGCCGATAGGCGTACCACATACGTAAAGCGTGCCCCGCGCAGGTTCCGTCAACCTGTCTTTTCCTCGACTTCTTCTGCGGGAAACTCAATAGGTTTACCCTCTCCAAGCTGGACCGACACAGTCCCCTTTATCGGATTTTGCGCCGTTACCTTGCCTTCTCCCTCGGACGTAATAACTATGGACCCAACAGACGGCAACATGTTCTTAGTGGCTTCATAATGCTCGCATTCAAACCTTAAGCAACAGAGCAGTCGACCGCACGTCCCAGATATTTTGGTGGGGTTTAGCGACAAGTTCTGGTCCTTGGCCATCTTGATGGAAACCGGCAAAAAATCGTTCAGGAAGCTGGAGCAACAGAGTGCTCTGCCGCACGGCCCGATCCCACCGGTCAACTTGGCTTGGTCACGAACTCCGATCTGTCTGAGCTCAACCCGGGTGCGCAGGGCTGAAGCCAAATCCTTAACCAGCTCTCGAAAATCTACCCGTCCGTCGGCGGTAAAATACAGGACTACTCTGGATCCGTCAAATGTGTATTCAGCGTCAACCACGTGCATTTCCAGGTTATGGTCGTCTATCTTTGTCTTGGCCACCGCGATAGCCTCTTGAGCCTTCTTCTTGCCGGCCTCCTCGGCAACAGCGTCTTCAGGCGTAGCTACGCGCAAGACTCTCTTTAGCGGCAAAACCAGTTTGCTCTCCGGAACATCTTTGGCACCCATGGCAATGTGGCCCATTTCGATGCCTCTGACAGTCTCCACCAGAACACGATCTCCTACATTAACCTGGATATCCTGTGGATCGAAATAATAGATTTTGCCTCTATCTCTAAACCTGACTCCTACCACTAAAGGCATTTGATGTTCTCCTTTTTAAGCTCCATGAACAGTATAGAAAACGTTAAGAAAGCGTTCGCGTTGCGCTGAAGCCGATCTTTTGCCCGGAGTAATGATTGCAGTGCTCCATAATCGCTCAGAGTATCCTTGTCGACCGACCAGTCCCGTTCTGGGTCACTTGCTATCCGCCGGTTCATGCGGGCGCAAATGGCGGTCATAAGCGAGGATACGAGATTAAGCCGCTCTGTAGCCTCAATTTTCGCATACTTGACAGCTTCGTCAACCGGCGACGAGGCAAGAACCTCAATTAGCAAATCTTCTCCATTTTGGCTGTCTCTCAAGTTGTCGCGGTCTCCGGGCACTTCTTTGAACGGAACCACCTGGCACCGCGATATTATAGTGTCCGGAATCGCCGAGGCATTTCCCGTAGTCATAATGAACACTACATAAGGGGGAGGCTCCTCTACGAGTTTAAGCAGGGCGTTTGAAGCCTCCGCCGTCATCTCCTCAACATCTTCTATGACAAAGACTTTTCGCCCGGAATGAAACGGGCGCGTCAGAGCCTCTTTCAAGATCTCGTGGGACTGCTTAATACGGATGGCTGAGCCTTCCTTCTCTATAACAAAGAGATCGGGATGGCTCCTCTTAAAAACCTCTTGGCACGAATAACACGAACCGCACGCCTCATCCTGGCGGCTAACGTCACATAGAAGACCCGCCGCGAATCTGTAAGCGAAAGCGGATTTCGGCGACCCGGCCGGGCCCCTAAACAAATAGGCATGGGCTATCCTGCCCGACCTTAAGGCCATAGCCAAGAGCTTGTATGCAACCGTATTCCCGAAATTTCCGTTTGAGTTCACCCGAAACTAGGCAGGTCAGACCTTGAAGAACCTGTCGACCGGCAAGACAAACACGGTGGCTCCTCCCACCACAACTCCAACGGGATAAGGGACGTAAGACTCACCCGGCCCTACCGGCGTTACTGGTGTGACCAGCTGTTCGCGGGCCCTGCACGTTTTCTTGATGATATCCAATACTTTATCGACATCGGCGTCATCTACGCCCATCAGGATCGTTGAGTTTCCTTCCCTAAGAAAGCCACCGGTAGAAGCCAGCTTTGTTGCGCTAAGGTTTGCCTGAACCAGGCTCTGCATAAGCCGAGGAGCGTCCTTGTCTTGAACGACCGCGATAATAAGCTTCACTTAAGCCCTTCCCCCTTTCTTGCTATTCAGCACCTTCCAAACCGATTCTTCTAGGATAGCCAGAATACTTGCCGATGGCAAAGTAGCGTCTATTAACCGGATGCGTTCAGGATGGCGAAGGGCCAACAGCCTATAGCCTTCTCGAACCTTGGCGTGATACCCGTCATCCCTCATCTCGATCTTATCTTTCATCTTAGGGGCCAGCCTATCGTGGAATACGCGAGGGTCATTAACATCGAGTACAAACGTGAGATCCGGAACCAGCCCGCACGTTGCGACCTTGTTGATGATTTCTATGTCCTCTATGGGAATTCCTCCCGCATAACCTTGGTACACAGTGGTTGAGTCGGCAAATCTTTCAGTTAGAACCACTCGGCCTTCCCGAAGCGCCGGCAGCAAGATCTTCTGCACAATCTCTGCTCTGGACGCCGAATACAGAAACAATTCCGCCAGGCAGGTCCTATCCGGCCCGCTTGAGTCAAGAAGAACCCGGCGAACGAGCTCGCCAAACTTAGTCCCTCCCGGCTCCCTGGTTACGAGGACATCAACCCCTGCCTGAATCAGGTTTTCGGTCAATAGCTTCAGCTGCGTGCTCTTGCCGGACCCGTCGCACCCTTCGAACGTGACAAAAACGCCTTGCACAATGCCTCATCCCCCATTTGCGCCCGCTTACCAAAACCGACCTACGAGCCTCTTGAAACCTGCTTCCACGTAAGACAAGTGTAGCACAGGTCAAAGCCTTGAGGACTTGTCCGATCACATGATTCCATACCCGTTCTAACGCCAATGGTAAAGTTATCCACATTGTCTGCCAGTTATCCCCAGAGTTGTCAACAGAGTTTCGCTAATCGTTGCCACAAGTTGTCGATAGCACAGATTTTGTTCTGTACTTCTATGTGAGCCGTTCTGAAGAATTCCGTGCTTGTCGGAAGAACGAGAAGGATGATGCCAGATGCTGTATAATGGTATGACTCCAACAAGACTTCTATGGGGTGCTGAAGACCTGGAATGGAAAACGCCATCCTTCATTTGAATCAGATCGAGAAGAGCTTCGGCGCGATCAAGGTCCTTGGCGGCATCGATCTGTCGGTGCAAAAGGGCGAGTTCATCACGCTTTTGGGACCGTCCGGCTGCGGCAAGACAACCACTCTTCGGATTATCGCCGGGCTGGAAGCGCCCGATTCCGGCAAGGTCTTCATCGCGGGCAAAGACGTCACCGATCTGGAGCCAAACCGCAGGAATGTAAACACAGTGTTCCAAAACTACGCCCTTTTCCCTCACATGACAGTCGAAAGGAACGTAGGCTACAGCCTAAGACTTAAGCGAGTAGACAAAGGCGTCACACAAAAAACTGTGGCTGAGGCTCTGGAACTCGTTCAGTTGAGTGGATTCGAGAAACGGATGCCCGACGAGTTGTCAGGCGGTCAAAGGCAGCGGGTAGCCATCGCCAGGGCTATCGTCAATGAGCCTGCCGTTCTGCTTCTCGATGAGCCACTCGGAGCCTTGGATCTCCAGCTGAGGCGACAGATGCAGATTGAACTGAAGAAGCTGCAGTCCCGTCTCGGAATCACCTTTGTTTACATCACTCACGACCAAGAAGAAGCACTGAATATGTCCGACAGGATCGCGGTGATGAACGACGGCACATTCGAACAAATCGGCACCCCGTCCGAAGTGTATGACTACCCAAAAACCAGTTTCGTGGCTAGTTTTGTGGGCTCCGCCAACGTGATTGAGGGGATTGTAACCGACACGGACGATGAGGTTACCACCTTCCGAAATCAGAACGGACAAGGTGTCGTTATGACTTCCGGAGCAACTGTATCTGTCGGACAGTCTGTCAGGATCGCGGTGCGCCAAGAGAGACTTCACCTGGTTCCCCTGGCCCTGCCGGACGGTGAAACCGAAGACCCACCTGATGCCTGCCTTAACTCCCAGCGTGAGTTCTCTAGATCTGAAACCGAGACCGTCACCAGAGACCTCTTGACAGGTCTAGAGGGCGTTGTCAAAGAGAAGAATTTTGCCGGAGGCACTCTTCATATTACCGTGTCGCTTACTGACGGCAGCGAACTAGTAGCCAGTCGCCATGGCCTAGACCTGTCCCTCGTTCCGGGAGACCGGATTCGGGTTACCTGGTCGCCGGAACATGCGGTCTTGGTGGACTTAGAGGAGGAGGCACCGTGAAAACGGCCCAGACAACCGAGAGAGCGCTAAGTCGCAAGAATCCGGCGGTCTCTACGGTTATGCCTCTTTACATCTTCACTTTCCTTTTCGTGGTCGGCCCTCTGATCTACGTGATTGTGCTGAGCTTTCTTAAGCAGGCTGAAGTATGGGGAGTCCTAAATGAGTTCACCCTCGAGAACTACAGCAACATCTTGAAACCCATATATCTAATGACGTTCCAGGAATCCTTCAAGCTGGCATTCCTGAGCACCCTGCTTATCGCGCTTTTTGGCTATCCCTTCGGCTACTTCATGGCTAGGCTGAGCGCTACGTGGAAACGCAGGACCATGATCCTGCTCATGATCCCGTTTTGGACCAGTTCCCTAATCCGGCTCTACGGGTGGATCATCATTTTCCGCGCCAATGGGGTCCTTGACAAGCTCCTCATGATGCTTGGGATCATCGACGCCCCATTGAAACTGCTCTATACCTACGCCGCAATCGTTGTCGGTATGGTTTACGCCTTAGTCCCATTCATGATTTTCTCGGTCTATTCGAGCGCGGAGAAACTGGACTGGCAATTGGTTGAGGCCGCCCGGGACCTCGGGGCAACACCTTTCCAGGCTTTTTGGACCGTGTCGTTCAAACTGACTCTGCCGGGTCTATTGTCCGGCGTAGTCTTAACCTTCATACCGTCCATGGGACTCTTCTTCATCGCCGATATCCTAGGCGGGAACAAGGTCGTCTTGGTGGGCAACCTCATTCAGGAACAGCTGATGAAAGCGCGCAACTGGCCCTTCGCAGCCGCTTTGGCCGTGGTTCTCATGATACTCACCAGCCTCATGATCGCTTTGTACAGAAAAGTATCGGGGGTTAAGGATCTGGAGGGTCTATTGTGAAGAAGAAGGCCCGATTCCCAAGAATATACCTTGGACTTATCCTGGCCATAATGTACATTCCGATTGTACTCGTGATCATCTATTCCTTTAACGAGAGCAGAATGAGCTCGGTATGGGATGGCTTCTCTCTGAAGTGGTACCGCGAGCTGTTTAGAGACAAGGACTTACTGGAATCTCTGATCAATAGCGTGGTCTTGGCCACAATAAGCAGCCTCTCTGCTGCGGTCATCGGCACATTGGGGGCGGTGAGTATGCCCAAGATCAATCTAAGGGGCAAGGGGTTGATTGAGTACATCTCCACGCTGCCTATCATGATCCCCGAGATAATCCTGGGAATGGCCTTCCTTGTGTATTTCTCGTTGTTAAGATTGCCCTTTGGGATGACCACCTTGGCGGTGGCTCATACCTCATTTTGCATTCCCTATGTCTACATGCTGGTGAAGGCCAGGTTGGTTGGCATCGACAAGAGCTTCGCCGAAGCCGCGAAAGATCTGGGCGCCAGTGAGTGGAATGTCTTCTTCGATATAACCCTGCCACTCATTTTGCCGGCTATAGCGTCAGGAGCCCTGCTGTCGTTCGCGATGAGTCTGGACGATGTGGTTATCAGCATTTTCGTTACCGGTGTCAACACCAACACGTTGCCCATCAAGATATACACCCAGCTAAAAACGGGGGTTACTCCCAAGATCAACGCCCTGTGCACGCTGATGTTCGCGGCGACTCTCGGAATGATATGGTTGTCGACCTGGATAGGAAGGAAAACTGCAGTAGGATCAAAAGGAGGACACTTAACATGAGAAGAGCCATTACAGTTGCTTTGGTATTGGTTTTATTCGCAAGTGTGTTGGCGGGATGTTCTAAAAAGGAGACTTCCCAACTAAACCTGTTTACCTGGGAAGGTATGTTCCCCCAGGAGGTCTTGGCCGCCTTCACGAAAGAGACGGGCATCGCTATCAACTACAGCAACTTTGACTTCGACGAGACAATGTTGGCCA
>DAIRWA010000004.1:0-21263 GCA_036802545.1 Bacillota bacterium
CTCCTGACCAACCTGAACGAGCACGACATCCTGTTCGTGGACGAGATCCACCGCTTCAACAAGGCCCAGCAAGATGCCTTGCTTCCTCACGTGGAGAGAGGCACAATAACTCTCATCGGTGCCACCACGGAGAACCCTTACTTCTCGGTAAACCGCGCTCTCTTGTCCAGAATGAGAGTGTTCACATTCGGCCATCTCACTGAAGGACACATCGAAACCCTGCTTCGCCGCGCCATAGCTGACAGAGACAGGGGTTTGGCGGCGGGAACTGAGTTGGCTGTGTTTATCGAGAACGACGCTCTCACCCACATCGTGGGCTTTTCCAAGGGCGACGCCCGGGTCGCTCTCAATGTGCTGGAGGCTTTGTACAATGTAGGCGAGGTTCAAGGCAACCAAATCCGCCTGACGCTGGACAAAGCCTTGGACATTACCCAAAGCCCGCAGCTTTTTTACGACAAAACAGGGGATCAGCATTATGATGTCATTTCCGCTTACATAAAGAGCATGAGAGGCAGCGATCCCGACGCGGCCGTATATTGGCTGGCCAGGATGCTTGAGTCCGGCGAGGATCCCAGATTTGTGGCCAGGCGTCTTGTGATATGCGCGGCGGAGGACGTGGGAAACGCGGACCCCATTGCCCTTGTATTGGCGGAAGCCGCGTTCAGGGCTTGTGAGCATCTTGGCATGCCGGAGGCCAGGATTCCGCTGGCACAGGCGACCATGTACGTTGCTCTCGCTCCCAAGTCAAATTCGGCCGTGGTCGCCGTGGACAGAGCTATCGAGGATGTCCGTAACAGACCTGCTTATCCTGTTCCCGCCCACTTGCGGGGAACGGGTTACAGAGGCGCGGAAAAGCTGGGACACGGTGTGGATTACGTCTACCCCCATTCTCATCCGGGTCATTATGTTCCTCAACGATACCTTCCTACCGAGCTTCTGAAGCAAACCTACTACGAACCGTCAGATCAAGAGAAGAAAAGCAAGCAGCGGGGATAGCCGATCTCGTATCGCCTTCTTTTCTTTCGGGCAGAATGCCTATGGGGAGGCGTTATCTCTTGGTGTGTCCGAAATGCAAGAGCAGAGCGATCGGCAAAATAGGGCAGAACCAGTATTATTGCTGGGACTGCAGCATTGAGTTTGTCCCGGTCAGGGACGGTTTTCGTATGTATAGGCTTGAAGAAGACGGTACTGTTTTGTTAGACTCCTTGGACGGCACCTCCCATTCCCTAAGCATGTCGGCAACAGCCGGTGAGGCTGCCGTCCCGCCTCCCCAGGAGAAAGAATCTGTCTAGCATTGAAGTCGTTATTAGGCCGTCTCATTTCGGTCTGGGTCAAAGGAGGGAATGGACGTATGAAGGAACGATCGTTTTGGGACTACCTTGCAATGGGACTGGTTGTGGGCGCCGCGGTGGGGTTGGTTTCTATGGCGAAGCAACGACCTGATTCGATGGAACGCGCCAAGATGATGGTTGGGCGTACGGCGAGGCGTGCCATGACGGGTGCACAGGGCATGGTAGATCAAATAGCGGGAAGGCTTTCTGACTGAACAGAGAGCGTATGATCAGGGCGCTTATACGCGCCCTTATTGTTTTAGGACTTGCTTACTTCCTCTACAGGGTTAGGGCCATCCTTCCTCCCTTCATAATAGCCGCGTTCATAAGCTTTATCCTCGAGCCACTGGTAGCCTTTTTTCAAGACAGGGGCATCCCGAGGTCTCGAAGCATATTAACTGTTTATGCTATAGTGCTCGTCACATTCCTCATTATCGTGACCGCTTTCGTCCCGAGACTGGTTCGAGATGTTCGCAGGCTCGCTCTGGAAATCCCTAAGCTTATCGAAGCGGTCCAAGACTATGCCGCGCGAATCCAAGAAATCACTGTCGCGTACAATCTTCCTCCCGGGGTGACCCGTTCAATCGTGTCGCTGCTTAGGGACATAGAAGATGCGCTGCTACGGTTTGGGGACAACCTTCTCGGATACTTCGCCTCTTCGGCGACCTTCCTTTCGTATGTCGTGATCTCTCCGGTAATCGCTTATTATATACTAAGGGACTTGAACAAGTGGAGACAAAGGGGACTGGTGTTCGCGGCGCGTTATCCATTGCCTTACGTGGACTTGTTCCGCGACATAGATCGCGTCGTTTCCGGGTTTGTACGGGGACAGTCCATCGTCGCTTTCTCAGTTTTCGCGATGGTATGGGCAGCAGCGACCCTCCTTGGCCTTGGATATGGCGCCGGGCTCGGCATTATCAGCGGAATAGGTGAGTTCATACCCTATCTCGGCGCGATTCTAGGTTCCGTCCCATTCTTGCTGGCGGCATTCGCCAAGTCGCCGAAGACGTTTATATGGGGCTTAGCGATCATCTTGGCGATTCAGTGGGTGGATAGCAACCTCATTGTGCCCAACGTGACAGGGCCTCGCGTTGGCTTGCATCCCCTGTGGATCATATTTTCCCTGTTGGCCGGTGCCGAACTGTTCGGCTTCTGGGGAGCGGTCGTGGCTGTGCCGGCAGCCGGAGTTGTGGGTGCCCTAGTAGAGTTTTTCGGCGCGATGGCCTCATCAAAAGCTCCCGAGACGGGCTAAGACTTTACAGCAAGGATTTGGGCTGTACTCAACAGAAAGAGTCTTTAGTGGACACCGTTAGAGTCCCTTGGCGGGCGACAGGAAGGCGGCGACGGGTCCAAAGCATAAGTTGCCACGACGTTTTGAGGGAGCAAAGGAGGTCACATATCGTGAAGAGAATAGCCGGAGTGATCGGGGCGGGGACGATGGGGCGCGGGATAACCGAGTCCTTGTTGGTCGCGGGGTTCCATGTGGTTCTCGTGGACCAATTGCCTGCGCAGGTTGAAAAGGCTTTGAATTCCATCAAGAAGAGCTTTAGGCGGGGAGTGGAAAAGGGCCGGCTTACTCAAGACAACTTAGATGAAATGTTGGCCAGGCTGCAGCTGGGAGTGGATTATTCGGCTGTGAAGGACGCCTCAGTGGTGCTGGAGGCGGTTTATGAAAACATGGAGGCCAAGCGCGACGTCCTTAAAGCAGTCTCACGGATTGTGCCCGCGGATGCTCTTATAGGGTCAAACACTTCTTCGCTGTCAGTTACCGGCATTGCCCAATCGGTCCACAATCCCGGACGGTTCCTGGGTGTGCACTTCTTCAATCCCGTACCCGTGATGAAACTGGTCGAGATAGTCCCGGGAGAAGAAACTCTGACCGAGTATGTGGACAAGGCCGCGGCGTTGGCCAAAGACATGGGGAAAACTCCGGTTACGGTTAAAGAGTCGCCCGGCTTCATTGTCAATCGGCTTCTTTGCCCCCTGATGAACGAAGCTGCTTACCTGGTCCAAGAGGGAGTAGCGTCTGCGGAAGACATAGATGCCGCGATGAAGCTGGGGGCGAACCACCCCATCGGACCTCTTGCCCTGGCGGATCTTGTGGGCATAGATGTCTTGTACGCAATCATGGAAACACTTCAAGATGGCCTGGGTGGATCCGTTGCTTCGGATTTGGCGGCCAAGTATCGTCCGTGCCCGCTTCTAAAAGAGATGGTCGAGAAAGGGCACCTGGGGAGGAAGACGGGCAGGGGATTTTTCGTCTATTAGCCTGCTTTTCAACATGAGCTCCGGGAAAGGATTCGCGCCCTGCCCGGAGTTCATGCTTTGCGGAGGTGTCTACTTCTTGTAACCGATCTTCCTTAGAAAAGAAAGACGCCACTGGACGTCCTCCGGACCCTCCACGCCCACCGGTGGGTTTCCGTCTATGACCCCCAATATGCCTCTGCCCTGGGACGTCTTGGCGACTACGACTTGGACTGGGTTAGCGGTGGCGCAATAGATGGAGCAGACTTCCGGCACCGATTTGACGTTATTCAGTACGTTTATTGGGAAGCCGTTTTCCATGACAATGATGAAGGCGTGACCCGTTCCAAGTGCCAGGGCGTTTTGCTCTGCTACCTCGACCAGATGGTCGGCATTTCCGGTGGAACGCACCAAGCACGCGCCGCTGGCTTCCAGAAACGCGATGCCAAACTGGATTCCGCCGCCTACCTGGACCATGGCCTCGTATAGGTCTTCCACCGTCTTTATGAAATGGCTTTGCCCGAGGATAATGTTAGCTTCCTCCGGTTTTTGGATAGCTACGAGTTCCAACTCAACGCTCACGATAAGATCCACCCTCTCTGCTGATGGACAAATC
This sequence comes from Bacillota bacterium, assembly GCA_036802545.1. Taxonomy (GTDB): domain Bacteria; phylum Bacillota; class Sulfobacillia; order Fermentithermobacillales; family Fermentithermobacillaceae; genus DULO01. Next base: position 4,192 of record DAIRWA010000004.1, read on the forward strand.
AGCTAGCCAAACGCTTCTCTCTTGATGTCACGATTCCTGCCGTTTGAACCATCCAAGATAAAGAGACAGCCGGGGTACAGCTCGCAGGTCTCCTTGTCGGCCGTAACCAAGGTCGCGTCTATGGACCGGGCAAGCTCCACGATCGAGCTCTGGACGGCGTTCCCTCCGTGATTGGGCAAGGCGTTTCTCGCCGACTGAGCTGCGCCCTCGCCGGTTAGAGGATCGACTTGGAGAGGGAGTCGTTCCACCAAAGAGATAACATCGTCTAGTACCGCTTCGTTTTCCGCCGCCGCGGTTTCGTAGGTCTGGAGCAAGGCCAACGCCGTAGTCCTTACCTTACGTCCACAGTCCGCGCACTGTGAGAACACCCTTTGGACCAGATCGCCTCCGGGTTGCCCCCTGAGATAAGCCAAGAGTGAAGAGGAATCAACCACAAAGAGATCGCCTTTGTCAGACTCAGACATCTAGATGGCTCTCTTCCTGTGAGGACGCCTGGCGCTTTAGCAGACCGAGTCCCTGGACTACCGGATCTTCTACTTCTCGTATTAGGACTATCTTCTCGCCGTGGTCATACAGCCTGAAAGAAGCCCCTGCTTTAAGGGACAGCTTTTTTCGCATTTCAGCCGGGATGACTATTTGGCCTCTCGACGATAAAGTTGCCTTATACATGAAAAGCTCACCTCGGGATTTTTGGTTTTGCTTTGTCTTCCCTATTATGCGCAGAAGGTTCTCATCCGACAGGCAGGCCTTAACCGTGCCCGTCTGTGTAAAAAGGGTCAGAATGCGTGAATCTTACGGTTAGAGGCATTGAAATACGGCCTCTGGGGGTAGATGATCTAGTGTAGAAAGTGTGGCGCAGACAGTGCGCCGGGAACACGCGTGATTCATGTGATGTACAGAATACTTTCAAGGAGGCGCTAGATATGTCAGACCATACCGTTACCGTGTACTCCACGCCCACCTGTCCGTGGTGCGATAGAGCCAAGAACTACCTTAAGGAGATCGGAGTCGCTTACGAAGAGAAGGACGTTTCCAAGGATATCGCCGCGGCTCAAGAGATGACCAAACTTTCCGGTCAGATGGGCGTGCCGGTCCTAAACATCGATGGGAAAGTCGTAGTGGGCTTCGATAAGAAGAAGATCGACACGCTCTTAGGCAAGTAAAGCGGTTCTAGATTAGTCGGCTTAGGCGGCGGCACTCTAGCCGCGCATACTGAACCAACCGCTACAGTGGCGCCTTCTTGGCGTCACTGTAGCATTTCACGGACCTTTAAAGCCCTGCGTACCAGAGGCGTCCGGACAAAGTGGAGATCCACGGCGAAGGACTTCTTTCGCCGTTAGAGAATTAACTATACCTAGGGAAACCATGACGGGGGTGCGTTTCTTGGGTGGGGCACTGCCAGAACCAGGTCTTTCCGAGCAAGAACCGCTCATAAGCCGGATAACGGGCTGGATATTTGGACGAGATTTAGATTCCAGGCTGCTTCTCAGCAGGACCTGGGGATTGGCCTGGCCTGTAGTAGTGGAGCAGGCGCTGGCCATGGTAAGTCAGGTGGCTGACACGGCCATGGTGGGAAGGCTCGGCAAGGAGTCTACAACTGCCGTGGGCCTCAGCATGCAGCCGTTTTTCCTGGTGAACGCTCTATTTATGGGGCTTAGCACGGGGACTACGGCGCTTGTGGCGCGCGCGGTAGGAGCCGGAGACAGGGAAGAAGCGGGCAAGATCGCCGGACAGGCCCTGGTTATCGCTCTTGTGTTTGGCCTGATTATTAGTACTCTGGGCTATATGAACGCCGATTGGATAATAGGGTTTATGAAGGCTGAAGGCCCGGTGCAGGAAATCGGGGCGGGTTACGTTCGTGCCATGATGCCGGGACTCCTCTTGTTTTTCGTTTTTACCATTTCTACCGGGGCCCTGCGAGGCGCGGGTGATACCCGTACTCCGATGCTCATAAACGTCGGACTAAACGTCATTCACATATTCACCAACTACGTCTTCATCTATGGCAATCTTGGGGCACCCAAAATGGGAGCTGCCGGAGCCGGGTTGTCCACCTCTATTTCGCGTATCCTCGGAGGCATGGCGATTCTTGTAGTCTTGACCCGTCCGGGGGGCAAACTGGCTGTGAATTGGAAGCACACGGTTCGGCGCTTTGATCTTGTTCGTCTCAAGCGGATCCTAAGAATAGGAGTACCGGCGATGCTCGAGAGAGTGCTTACTTCATCGGGACAGATCGCCTATTCCAGGCAAGTAGCGGGGTTAGGGACAGAGGCCTATGCCGCCCATTCCCTGTCTTTGCACTGTGAATCCTTTTCTTACATGCCCGGGATGGGGTTCGCTACCTCTGCCACGGCTCTGGTGGGTCAGCGTTTGGGCGCGGAAGACCCGGACGGGGCCGAAAGAAGCGCCTACATTGCCCTGAAGATGGGCGTGCTCACCATGGGGACTATGGGCTTGTTGTTCTTCCTGTTTCCTTCGATGTTTCTCAGGATATTCACAACTGACGAAGGCGTCATAGCAGCCGGGATACCGCTCTTACGCATCGTGGCGTTCACCCAGATTCCGGAGGCGTTTGGCTTCGTCATACCGGGAGCGCTCAGAGGCGCGGGGGATACGAAACCGGGCATGTATGTGACCGTGCTCGGAATTTGGGGCGTTAGACTCACCTTAACCTATATCCTCATGAACGTGTTTCACATGGGATTGACCGCGGCGTGGTTCGCCATGTTCGCCGACTGGGTCGTTCGCGCTAGCCTCTATTGGTACCGGCTAAGGCAGGGCGGATGGAAACGGATCAAGGTGTAGGATACATGTGTGAGTAGAAAGCGCCACCCAGTGGGGATGACTACTGTCCCGTAAAGATGTACAATATTACTATCGGGGAGCCGCTATGAGCGGCTGAGAAAGGGCTTAGTGAGCGCCTGACCCTTGGAACCTGTAGGGGTAATGCCCACGTAGGGAAATCCGAGTCAACGCGCCCGCACCCCTTAAGGTGCGGTTTTGTATTGCCCCCCCATCCAATGGAGGGAGTATGAAGATGCGTAACGAGAAGCTTGTGGTCCTTGTCGAAGGAGCTCTTATGGTCGCGGTGGCGTTTGTCTTAAGCTTTGTGAAGATCTATGATCTACCCCAAGGCGGCTCGGTAACTTTGGGAAGCATGGTCCCGATATTGCTCTTTGCCGCGAGGAGAGGGGCCGGACCCGGCATTATGGTTGGCGCGGTGTATGGAATGCTACAGTTCATCATCGAGCCTGTCTTCGTCCATCCTGCGCAGTTGGTATTCGATTACCCCTTGGCATTCGGCGCTCTCGGTCTGGCGGGTCTTTTTGGCGAGAACGTCCTGAAAGGCGCTTTTGCAGGAGTTTTTGGCCGATTCGTCTCTCACTTCATCTCTGGTGTCATATTCTTCGCGCAATACGCGGGAGAACAGAATGTGTATCTCTACTCAGCCGCGTACCAGGCGGGATACCTTGTGCCCGAATTCATCATCTCGGTGTTAGTATTGAGACTGGGGTTGCATCATCTAGTTAAGAGGCCCCGAATCTGAGTTTCGTAGGAGCGCCATTGGCTGAAGGTAGCGCGAGACCGGTCTGTGTGGCCGGGAGTCCTCTGAACGCTTTGGGGGCTCCGGCTACCGCTTCTCACCGATGCCAGAAGGAGACGGTTTCTTGCCTGTAAGCTTGCGAAACGGGAGGTACGCCGCGGTAATTAGCGGCGGCGATGTGGGAACAAGCCCTGACCACGAGTCGTCTGCTATGGCTCTTATCCGAGGCGCCTCCACGGTCATGGCGGCTGACTCCGGCGTCGATTACCTTTTGGCCAGGGGGATAGTGCCTTCGGTTCTCGTTGGCGACTTCGATTCGTGTGATCCGGATTCGGTCGTGTTTTGCGAACGCTCCGGTTCTAAGGTCGTGACTTTGAAGAGAGACAAGGACCAGACCGACACGGAAGCCGTCCTGGATGAGGCTCTTGAACAAGGATTCGACCAAGCGGTAGTGATAGGCGCTCTGGGAGGCGGCAGATTCGAACACTCCCTTGCCAATGTCTTTCTCCTAGAGACCTATCGTGGGCGTGGGATGGACGTGGTGCTCGTTTCCGGTAACACTACGATTTGCTCTGTGGGGCATCCCGCCGGCGTTGCGGGAGATGCCCCGGCAATTGAGGAGAGAGCCCTTCGCGGAAAGTCCGGAGACTGGGTCTCTCTTTTCCCAATTACCCGAGAAGTACGCGGCGTCACTACCACGAACTTACGCTTCCCGTTGATTGACGCGACCCTTCACAGGAGTTCGACTTTTGGCGTTTCCAACGAAATGCTCGCAGAGGAAGCACGAGTTCGTGTGGATTCGGGTTTCCTGGTATTGGTGCTTACCGACATGTGACTTGGCGCGCGAGAAGCCCGCCGGATTAGTCGTTTATGAAATCGGACAGAGGTCTTCCTCTGGGATCGTCACGGGCAGGCTTTCCCAAGGCTAGGAGCTGTCCTAAAGGCATAATCTCGTATCCTGCGGTTTTCAGATTTTGCAGGACCATAGGCAAGGCTTCGTGTGTCTCCCGGGCAGAATCTGAAGCGTGGAACAAGAGGATGGCTCCGGGGAACGTATTCTTGGATACTTCCGACACAATGGTCGCCACTCCCGGGTTCATCCAGTCCCGGCTGTCGACTGCCCAGATTACCGTTTCGTATCCCAGCTCGCGGGCACTTAGCACCACTGTGTTGTTGTAGTCCCCGTTTGGTGGTCTGAAGAACTTTGGGGTCGTTCTCGTGAGGTTTACCAAAATGTTGTGGGCGGTCTGGATGTTGCTGAGAATGGAATCCTTGCTTTCTTGGCTCAAGTTCACGTGGTCTTGACCGTGACTGGCAATCTCGTGGCCGTCTGTCACGATGCGCCTAACAACGTCCTTATAGTGGTTTGACCACGGCCCTGACAGGAAGAAGGTGGCCTCTTGATTCTGTTCTTTCAGGACGTCCAGCACTTTCTCCGGGACTTCTTTTCCCCAGGAAATGTCCAGAGTCAACGCCACGGCCTTGCGGTCCGTCTTAATGTAGAACATGGGCATTTCGGAACCTGCGGCCAACGTAAGGTCGTACAGCTCGATCACAGGTTCTTCCCTTTGGCTTTCCATACCCCATAAGGCGCCCGTTATCGTCAGAAGCAGGAATAGCGCCACCAATAGAGGCTTCTTTCTGACAAACACGGCCATTCCCCCTAGATGGGCAAGCTTAGCGGGATTCTCTTTCTAAAACGAAGCATCCTTCAAGAAATGATATTGCTGATGGCGTGAGATATGCCGGACACGCGAAGAGACCCGGACATCATAATCCGAGTCTCTAAAGATGGGTGACTTACGGGTTTATTGGACAGCCGGTGTACCGGGCCATCCTCGGTATATGCCGAGACCCGGTTTGTGATAGATCTTCCTTGCCATAGATTTTTTTCGGATCAACGACACCAGGGGGTCTGTGCACGGGGCTTCAGGCATCTCTCGTGTCGGTGCTTCTTGTTTCAGCGCTCCCCGTTCCGGCGTCTCTCGATCCAATACCTTGGGCTCCGGCGGATTGTGTTCCGCTGACTCACCCTCGGACGGGTGTTTCTCCGCCGGTTTCTGCGCCACCTGCTTGTGCTCCGTCGGTTTGTGCTGATGCGGCCTATGCTTTACAGCCTTGTGCTCTACCGCCCCGTCTTGGAAGCTATCAGGGTTATCTGTCTTTGGTTCCTGATTCTTTACGTCCCCACTCTTCTGTTTCATGAAGTCCATGTTCGCGATGATGTTCAGGAGCATCGTCAGGATCTTGGGATCAAACCCCAGCGCTTGCTGCAGGGGGGACGGTTGATTTTCCCCATTACCCGCATCTTCGCTCTTCTCATCTTCGCTTGCGCGTGGTTTGAACGCTTTGAGTAAGGTTGAGGCCATAGACAACATCGAGGCTAGCGTTTTAGGGTCAAAACCGTCGAGACTACCCGAGGCTTCGGCGGTGCCCTCAGGATGTCCGGCCTGTTGGTCGCCGGGCCCGGGCGCTGCAAACAGTGACTTAGCCAGGGTCGAGAACAGAGAGAGCGTGGGTTCGCCGGCTAAGGGAGCGGGCGTTGCTGCGCTTGGGATTGCTGGGGATGACGCACTCTCTGTCTGTGGCGCTGACGCAACGTCAGCCGCCGGTATTCTTTTCGATTCTTCCTTTACTGACTTCAGCGCATCTTCCTGGGACTGTGGTAGGGTTACCCCGAAGAAGGCGTCCATTATCCCCAATAGGTTAATGAGCGCGAGAAGTCCTGCCTTTTCCCGTAGGCTCTTCGGGTTTCCATCGGGGTTTTGAACCAGGAGTGCTTTGGCTATGTCAGAAAGGGTTTTCTCGCTAATCATCAGATCCGATCCGCCCAAAGAAATTAGCAAATTCCTGAGGAACCTGTCCACCGATTACTCCCCCAATTTCGGTTCTAAGGACTCTCCTCGCCTCTTTAACCGTGTTGTTCACCGCTTCAACCACCGCGTTTTCAAGCGTGGTCAGATCGTGTGTCTTAGCCGCGAGTTTCTCTCTATCGATGTGGAGGCTCCGCAAATTGAACCAGATATCTCCTGTGGCTGTGACAAGGCCTCCCCCTGCTTCCCCCTGGACTAAACGGTCTTGCAGCCCTGACAGCCGCGAGTTTACCTCAGATTCGAGCTTCTCCATCTGCATCAATAGTGCGGCAAGGTTCTGCACTGCTATCCCTCCATGTCACGCTTACTTTTGCATCTTATGCCGGAAGCGGAACTTGGGGTGATAGGAGCGAGGGCTAAGTGGCAGTATCCTCCCCAAATTTGGCGGTGTTCTCGCCGTGCGCTCCAGGCTTGGGAAGGGACTGCCCCACGACCGGACTTCCTCTTGCGCCGGTGTTTCTCGCCTCTTCGCTTCTTTCGCTTCTTGGAGGAGCATGACAGCTCGCTCAAAGCTGCCGTTGGCAGCTAGGAGCAGGATCAGTATGAGAAAGAGCAAGTAGGGGTTCTCGCCCTCTTTGCCAAGAGATTCCACTTGTTTACTCCTCCTAACTGGCGGGTTGTTTTCTTTCCGCGGCATTCGCTTCCATGGTCGACCCCAGCCAGGCCGCTGCCAGCAGCAGAGATAATGACACCGCCGAGTCTATGCGGTCGGCCAACAGGCTCTTCGCCTTTACCGCCAGGTTCGATATATCGAAAGCTTCCATGCTGCCCGAACCTTGCGCTATTTCCGCCAGAGTGTCGATGATCTTCTGCCCTCTCGGCCCTGTGAACGGGCGCAAGGCCATTATCAGCTCCATGGTCTCGCGGGTTACCTGTCCGTCAATCACAACTATCCCTCCTCTGAAGGGAACCGATCATGACATAATATGACCTTGGGTTGAAAGTGTTCCGGCTTATCATATGAGCATATCTCCCCGATGCTGGGTAGGAGTGCGGTATCATGCATAGCGAAGGTAAAGTCAGCCGGAAGGTAGAACAATAGTGAATGAGTAACCAAAGTCCATGATAGAAACGGTAGAGTAGGGGGTTTAGCACGTGGATATAGGGTCGGCTCTGAAGATCCGAAAGAATAAGGAAGAGACCGAGGAAGACAGGGCATTGGCTCTGGAACGCGCCGAAGAAGTCCATGACGAGAGCCTTGTGATAGACAGCCATGTTGGGACCCTCTTCGACGTTTTTCACGAAAGAAAGCGGATAGATGATGAGACTTCGGAAGGACACGTGAACTTGGCACGCCTCAGGAAGGGCGGCGTAAGGTGCGCGATCATGGGCGCTTTTCCGCCTGACCGGACTTATCCGCTTCGAGGAGTGCGATCCGGACTAGAGTACATAGATGCCTTTCAAGCGCTAGGCGACGTGGATGGCGTTCGATTGGCTTTGTACGCATCGGACATTGAGGAAGCCGCCGATAAAGACGAGATCGCGTTCATGCTCGGTCTTGACGGCGGGGAGTTTCTGGACGGCAGTGTCGGGTCTCTTCGGATGTTCTACCGTTTAGGCGTGAGAGTTCTGGCTCTTACCTGGAACGAGAGGAACCTTCTTGCCGACGGAGCCGCCGAAAGCGTCACACGGGGCGGGCTCACTCACTTCGGCAGAGAGGTTGTGGCGGAGTGCGGCAAGTTGGGTATTGTTGTAGACGCGGCCCACCTCTCCGAAGCGGGTTTCTACGATCTGGTCGAAACGTCAGAGAACCCGTTCATCGTAAGCCACGCCAATTGCCATATGCTCTACGCTCACCCCAGAAATCTGACCAATGACCAGCTTCGCGCCCTTAAGGATACCGGGAGCGTAGTGGGCATTTCAGTCAACCCGGCCTATTTGGGAACATACGAAGGTTCAGGGTTGGATAGGGTGTGCGAGCACATCGAGCACGCGGTAGAAGTTGCCGGTCCCGAACATGTAGCGCTGGGCACCGATTTTGACGGTTTTACAGGCCCCGGGCCACAGCCTCTGGAAGATCCGTCTCATCTCGGACTATTGACCCAACGCCTTCTGGCCAGGGGCACGAGCGGTCGGGTTATCACGGGCGTGTTGGGCGGCAACGTATTTAGAGTCTTAAGGGCAGTAATCGCCTAAGCAATGGATGACTTTCGAGCTTAGAGGTCTAACAATGGAACAAGTGAAAATTGTTGTAGCCATGAATGCTTTCAAGGGCAGCATGTCTTCGGTCTTGGCGTCGTCTATGGTCGCGGACGGTTTTTCCAAGGGATTTAGGGAAGCCCGCGTCATAACCGTGCCTATGGCCGACTTCATCTCGGATGCCGTGGACCTCACGACGCTTATCGAAGACGCTTCACTGGTCATCACCGGAGAAGGAAGAGTGGACTCTCAGACCGCCATGGGGAAAGTGCCTTGCGCGGTGGCGTCTTTGGCTTCGGACCTGGGGATTCCGGTCTTGGTCATAGGAGGAGCTATCGGCAGCGACTTAGTTTGCGGTTTTCCCCCTGAGTTCACAGCTTTGTTTGACTGCGCCATACGTCCCATGACCGTAAGTGAGGCTGTATCGGAGGGGCCCGAGAACCTTAGATTTGTTTCGGAACAGATTGGGCGGACGGCCAGAGCCTTTGCCCTCTTGCGTGTTACCCGTAAGGACGTGTGCGCAGGCGGCATAGTGGTCAGGCAGAATCCCGAAACCGGAGGGCGGGAAGTGCTGTTGGTAGCCGACCGTTACGGGATGGTGGCGCCACCCAAGGGTCACGTGGAGCCAGGCGAGAGCACGGCCCAAGCCGCCGCTAGAGAGGTGCGAGAAGAAACCGGTATCTCGGTCGATCTGCGAGCGCCGCTAGGATCGATCCGGTACCGCTTCCCCCAAGACGGCGGCGTCACGGAAAAGATGGTCCATTATTTCCTGATGGAGGCAATTGGCGGCGGCCTAACCCCTCAAGACGGCGAAACTTTGGACGCCTTCTGGGTCAAGGAAACGGATCTACCGGGCCTCAACACCTACAGAGAGACTCACATTGTCCTGAAAAGGGCGTTGGAGGCTTTTGAACGTATGGGGTAGCCATTGTGCGCTAGGCAGAGTGTTCGTCCGTCTAGACCCTCTTAGATGTTGACTAGCGAACAGGATATGGAATAAGATGGAATAGGAAGTTTTGCGAAGAGCCCGGTGACCACCGTCCATGATGGCGTTTCGCCATAGGCCGCCGGGATTTTTGTTTGCCTTTTTCGGTAAAGGGCCTTCGAAACGCGTTTTGGACTCTCATAACGCTATTGAAGGGGGTCCTTGATATTGTCACTAAGGCGCAATGGCAAGAACGGCTGTCTCCGTCCTCTATTCATGCTCATATTGGTCTTGTCTGTGATAGCGTTAGGCTTTGCCGTGAGGCATGTTCTCGTTTTTCGCGACCACTATGTAATGCTTATCGTGGAAGAATCTTCTATAGGCGCATTGTTGGCTTGGCCCCCGTCGGGCGACCAAAATCCTTGCGCGTTTGTGGATTGTGAAGAAAGCGCCCTCCACGTGTCGGAACCGATTAATCTTGCCGGAGTGTCCCTTTGCGTCTACCGCAACGCCACATCCCAGGGGATATTGTTCTCGGATTCAATTTCCTTTTCAAGATTGGGGCGAGGGCGCATAGACCTTGATCGAGACGCCTCCGTTCAGATGCGTAACATGGAGGGGCTGAGTATCGAGGCTCTTCAAAACGACGCCAGGATCCTGCGGGGCAACCTCGTGTTGCGTAAGACCGGTTCTGACGGGACGTTGAGTCTTCGCTACGCGGGAGAAGACATCGTGCTAAAGTCGGGCGAACACTGGGAGGAACTCTTGGTTTCTTTTCCGAACGGCGTACGTAGAGTAGAAGCCGCTGATTGGGTTCAGTCGCTCAATGAGGCGATGGAAAACGGCTATCCTGCGACCAGACTGGCGTTATGCAATCGGGGCCTCTGGCCAAAAGGCAAAGTGGAAGGAGGCTTGTGGCCTTGGTGAACCGCTTCCTTTCTACGGCAAACCTATCTCGCAATGGCAGAAGGGCCCTCTTGTCATTGAGGCGTGTCGCCGTCATCGTCCTGGTTTCAGTATTGATTGCCCAGGCTAGTTCATGGGCGGTCTGCCCCAGAGTCACGGCAGGCAAAGGTGAACCGCGTGTACCTGTCCTAATCCTGGAAGAGCCGGAGACCGGTGGGCTTCCGACAGTCCTGGAAGGGTCAAACGCCAAAGGCGGCAAGGCCATATCCGCCTGTTCCCACCCAATGGTTTCCCGGTTGGAGAAGGACGGCTATGTGTTCGGGACCAGTGTGTTTATCCTAACTTCGGCTGAGCCTTTCTACAGCCTTCAGGTCGGCGGCGACTGGGTGAGCCGGGCGGTGTCCTTGGTTCTGTCCAAGACGGGCGCGTCTCGCCTGAACATCATCGCCTACGGAGTGACCGGCCTAGCTGCCAGATGTGCTATCGAGTCAGGTGTCGTGTCCCACTTCGCAGTGGGGGATTTGTTCATGGTATCATCCCCCAATCGGGGGACCTTCGTTGCCGAGTTCCTAAAATCCCTCATCACCAGAGCCGTCTTGGAGTCAATGTGGGAAAAGGGTACCAGGGTACAACGATACCTCCAACTGTTCTCCGACCGGGATGAGGCTAAAGTCGGAGAAAACAGCCTCAGGAGATGGGTGCCCGAGGCTACTCCGTGGGAGGACGAAATCTCATGGATAATCAGGCAATCAGAGAGTGTGTATGAGCCTCTATACGCTCGTTATGTGGCCGAGCGCTACTTCTCCATTCCCTACGTTCCGATTGATTCGCCCAACAAGACTTTTGCGGGTTGGCTGTCGGAAAACGCTCCGAGGATGTGGGAGTCTCTGATCCAGAAGGGGACCGATCCACCGATGGTTGCCGGTCCGGCCGGTAGTAAGGCGTCGCGCCCCGGACTTTCCTCAGCGTACTACGAGCTTGTGGCCATGGACGTAGCGAGAAATCAGTATGTGACAAAGACTTCGCCTCAAAAGGGACTGCTGGACAGCTTGTTCGGCGGCGCGTACGTTCCGGTTGATCTGAGAGACGCCGCGTTCTACTATGGCGAACGGCTATTATGGCATTACGCCGGGAAAGCCTTGGGGACTATCAAGGCGGAGACCCAAGAATGGTTGGCCGAGAGGCTCTTGAAGGCCGCCGGTTTCGGAGGGGAACCGGCCAGTCCGTTGCTGGACACCCTTGTGCGAGAGCGCGTGCTGGTGAATTTGGGCAAGTCATTGGGAGAGCGTTTTGAGAGAGTCGAGGCTAACGTCTCTTTGGCCTCTACCAACGATTGTTCCGGCAGCCAGAACGCGGGGAGGACTACCCGGTACATTTCCGTGGTGGGACAAACACTGAATCCGTGGGGTATCGTTTGGCCCCATATTGGTCCCAACGATTTGTATTGTGAAGTGGATTGCGCGGTAGCACCGATGGGCCCTTTCGATATCGTGCAGGTGGTTGACGGCTGGTTCTCTCCATCCCACGAAGGCATACGAAAAAACAAGAAGGCTTTAGACTTCATCATCTCGGTGTTATCAGATTCTAACAAGGAGAAGCCCTACGCCCTAAAACTCCCATCTGCCGAACCTATTCTATCGTGGGCGACCGTATCATCTTGGCGTCCTACATACTTAGTGGCCGAGCCCGGCGGCACCCTTGCCGATAGAACCGTGATAGCCACTGTCAGCATGGCCGCTCCTCCCGGCGGGTGGCAGTATATGTTATGGACCGAGGATGCGCTAGGGATTGTCAATGACAGCAAGGTGCAGGCCTTTGGGGGAGCAGTGGACGTCGCGTTTCACGATGCCGATACGCTCGGGGTGAGACTCATAAGAAGCGGGCCGGCAAATCCCGTAGGGATTGGAGGACGAGTGGAGTCGGCGTTCTCCAAAGAGATTCAGTCCCGTGTCCAGATCTCGGTACAGACTGTTGTGACATCCGTAGGAGGGGATCCGAGGTCTACAGGAACTCCTGGGCCGGGGGGCGTACAAGAGCCTGGCGGCAGTTCCGGGCCGACCACGCCTGCCCTCGGCGGAACCGATGAGGGAGAGACGGGTTCAGCCATAGATCCCCCGGACTTGCCGCTAGTCAGGGTAGTCTACCGGTCAAAACAAACTACTTTGAAGGAGCCCTCAGAAACCTATCATGAATGGTGGTCGGTAGACTGGGGTAACGGGAAATGCGAGGTGGTAGCCGGACGGGCTCTTCTGGAGATGACCCACCGGTACGCGAAAGAAGGCGAGTACGAGGCTACCTTTACGTCTTATGACCCACAGGGGAAGAAAATCCTTGAGAAGACCTTTGATTTGAACGTTACCGGCGATTCGGACCGCCTGCAGTCCGTAGCTTGTCAGAGCATTCCGAGGATGGATGTAGACCTAATGCTAGCCGGGCCCTCGAAATGGATAACGGGTAAACCCGCCAAGTACAATGGTCGATTGTGGATGGATCTGCCCCAAGACGTTGAGCTTGTTGAACTAAGCTACGATCCCGGCGAGTCTTTTTGTGTCTTGTGGGAAAGAGCCGGAGATTTTGTGGTGTCTGTGGCGGCTACGGCCAAGCTTCGCTATACAATAGAGGACAAGGAAATCACGGTGAAGAACACTTACGTTCAGTCAATGCCCGTGACTGTTCTGACAACCGGGGTAACCCGGTAGGTTCCTTGTTTATCGGGAACACAGGAGGATTTTGGCACGTCCAAAACTAGTGTGTATATCTTATGTGTCGTACTTGTCTACGATTTGGCCATGTGTCGGCGAACAATAGGCCGACCCATGGCCGATTCGAGTGCCTAGGATACGGTCTCCAAGAAAACGGCGATGTAGCGCGACAATGCATTGAGGGCCGAATACGTTCGGCCGGCTTGTCAGGTGAACTAAGAACACGTAAGAGGTGAACGAAATTGATGAAGGTATCGCAACTGACCAAGGACTACAGCATGGGCAAGATCAAAGTGCCGGCCCTAAAGGGTGTGGATTTGGAATTCCCGCGCGGCCAGTTTTCCACCATTATGGGGCCGTCGGGATCGGGTAAATCCACTTTGATGAACATACTTGGTTGTCTCGACAGGCCTACGTCAGGCCAGTATCTGCTCGATGGGGATGATGTTAGCCGGAAGTCAGATAACGAACTGGCGGACATAAGGAACCGGCTTATCGGCTTCATATTTCAGACGTTCAACCTTTTGTCCCGGACAGACGCCATGGCTAACGTAGAACTGCCGCTCATTTACAGAGGATTATCCGCTCGAGAACGGCGTGAAAGGGCTGCCGAGGCCTTGGAATCCGTGGGGCTGAAGGATAGGATGCGCCACAGGCCCAATGAGCTGTCCGGCGGAGAGCAACAGCGGGTCGCCATCGCTCGGGCTGTGGCCGGAGACCCCAAGGTAATATTAGCCGACGAGCCCACCGGAAACCTGGACTCTCGCTCAGGCGAAGAAGTGATGACCATTTTCCAGGATCTACACGCCAAAGGGATAACCGTAGTGTTGGTCACCCACGATTCTGATATTGCCAGGCACGCGGAAAGGATCATTTCATTGAGAGACGGAAAGCTGCTTTCTGACGTCATGGTGGAGGACCGCCTGCAAGCCAGAGAGGTACTGGCGCAGATGCCCCTTAACGGCGATAAGACAGCCTAAGTACGAGCGCTCAGGGGTTCATTGCTTCTTGGGCTACCTTCCTGACGAGAGCCTTGCCCTCGGCGCTTTGGAGGAAGTCTCCTAGGGCATCGCTTAGTGCCAGACGGAAGTCCGGGTTTTTCATAGCCTCGGAGAAGAAGGCTTCAAATGTCTTTTGGGACTGGCTTCTTACCAGATCTGACACAATTGCTTTTCCTTGTTCTGAGGTCAGTACATCTTGGACTAGTCCTTTGACGAAGTCCATGTCTAGTCCGCCTACGGTATTGCCTTCTGTATCGGTGGACGTGAGGTCCTTAGCGGCGAGATACAACATGGTCTGCGCCCACCAGTCCGGCGAATACTGCCTGATGGCGTAGACTGAGCCGAAAGAGAGGCAGACTCCTAGGAGAATCCCTGTGAGCAGTATAAGGGTTGGACGTTTCCTCAAGTGGTAAGTACCCCCTTTGCTGTCTTTATGATGCATACAGTGGAATGGGATTATTCAAGCGTGTTATTATTAGCCGGGTGATTGCCATGTATCCAGTGCTTTTTGAACTAGGTCCGATCACTTTCTACTCATACGGTCTGATGATAGGTTTAGGGTTTGTAGCCGGGGTTTTGGTAGCGTCAAAACGCGCTGAAATGAAGGGCATAGATCCTGATTCTCTATTTTGGTTCATTCTCGCGCTTTTGGCCGGAGGAGTCGTAGGCGGACGTTTGTTCCATATTGCCCTCAACTCGTGGCACTACACGGACTGGAAGTCGGTGCTGGATACCAGGAACGGCGGCTTGTCCATTCACGGGGTCCTTATGGGGGGCCTTGTCGCGGCCGCGGCGTATTCTCGCTTTCGCTTGACGAAGCTCACAGAGTTGTTGGACCTTGTGGTGCCTGGGGTCGCTTTAGGGCAAGCTATCGGAAGGATCGGTTGCCTTCTGTCGGGATGCTGCTATGGCATGGAGACATCGGGAACCTGGGGGTTTGCCACAAGATTCGCTCCCGGGTTAAGACACCCTTACCCGCTCTACGAAAGCGTGGCTGATTTCCTTCTTTTCTTGACCCTAATCGCGCTCGCAAAGAGAATTAGAGTCTCGGGCGGCTTATTCCTCGTTTACGCGTTTGGGTATTCCGTAATACGGTTCTTCTTAGAGTTCGTTAGGGACAACAGCGCTTATGTTCTGGGTCTTAGCTACGCTCAGTGGGGATCCTTGGCGGCCGCGTTAGTGGCTTTGGGTGTCTATGTCTACATCACGGCAAAAGAAAAGAGCCCTTTGGGCAGCGAAGTACCCTAAGGCGGTGGAGTCGTCGGAATTGACCCGGTCACAATACCTGGCAAGGACAGCTCTCCTTGTGGCTTTGGCCAGCGTGTTGCACGCAGTCGAGGCGCAGATCCCAATTCCATACGTGCTTCCCGGAGCTAAACTGGGTCTGGCAAACGTAGTGGCGCTATATGCTGTAGTGACACTGGGTCTCAAGTTGGCGATGACCATAAGCTTTCTCAGGACACTAATTGGGAGCCTGCTTTCGGGGACGTTTTTCAATACCGGTTACTTTCTAAGTTTATCCGGCGCCCTGTTCTCGACTCTCGTCATGTTCCTGCTTTGGAAAACTCTAAAGGACAGATTAAGCGTGGTCGGAGTCAGCGTGGCAGGCGCCTTCTCTCATAACCTTGCCCAGCTCCTTACCGCGGCTCTGTTGCTTCGTACTCCGGGGATCTTGTTCTACCTTCCTTACCTTTTGGCGTTTGCCATTCCGACCGGGATATTTGTCGGTCTGTTGGCAGGGAGACTCCTTAGGTACCAAAGAATAAGGAAGTAGGAGAGACAATTCTGGTAGGACGGAGGTGCATTGCGTGACATCTGGCAAAGTACCGGATGTGGTTATTAGGCGAATGGTGACCTATCTGAGAATTCTAAGAGACATTCCCCAGGGTGCCAAAGAGTACATATCCAGCTCTGAATTGGGAGAATGGGCGGCCGTCAACGGTGCGCAAGTCCGCAAAGACCTGGCCTTATTCGGGGAATTCGGCAAACAAGGAGTCGGCTACCCATTACAAGGACTTACCGAAGAACTGGTTAGGATTCTCGGCGCCGACTGCGATATGCCCGTGGCCATATTTGGCATAGGCGAACTCGGCACCGCGTTGGCCAGATATCTGACCGGGCGTAGGCGGAACGACCCCGAGTATCCTTTCGTAATCACAGCGCTGTTCGATTCCGACCCCCTCAAGATTGGCACGAAAATCGAGGCTAATGACATAGAATCCCTGGATTCGTGGGAAGATCCGGAGAACCGAAGAGACATCAGGATAGCTCTCCTTACAGTGCCGGTTCATGCCGCCCAAGAAGTTGCGGATCGTGCCATGAGCTTCGGCATCAAGGGATTTGTCAATTTTGCTCCCACCAAACTGAAAACGCCGTCGGGTGTAAGAGTCGTGAACGCTGATGTCACCCGTCAATTGCAGGAACTGGCTTACCATCTATGACGTGCTTTCAGACTTAACCCTGCGGACCGCACGCGGATGGTCTTCCCAATATTGGACTGCTTGGCTGAGCCAATCCTCGTATTTTGGCCGTTTGTCGTGATTATCCTAGGATTTTAGGTTCCATATCGCGAAAGATTCGTGGTATGATACTTTGGGTTAGTAAGTGTTTCCCTAAATGGTTGGTCCAAAGCTAAGGAAAGATAATCCTGCCGGAGGTGGAGTGAGTTTGGCAGAGTCTGTTTCGTTGTTTGAACAGAAGTTGCGTGAACTGGCAAAACGCAGGGAAGATATTATGCGAGGCGGTGGAAGCGCCAGGATTGAACGCCAGCATAAGGCGGGGAAGCGGACCGCCCGTGAGAGAATCGACGCTTTGTTCGATCCTGGCACGTTTGTAGAGACTGACGCGTTTGTCACACATCGAGCCAAGGAGTTTGGAATGGACAAGGTCGTTGCCCCTGGCGAAGGAGTTGTGACAGGGTATGGCCTTGTTAATGGCAGGGCGGTATGCGTATCCTCCCAGGACTTTACGGTTATCGGCGGG
>DAIRWA010000004.1:21281-25665 GCA_036802545.1 Bacillota bacterium
CAGCCAAAATCGGCATCCCCTTTGTGTCCCTTAACGACTCGGGCGGCGCCAGGATCCAAGAAGGCGTTGACGCTCTAAAGGGATACGGAGACATTTTCTACCGGAACGTGCAGTGCTCCGGCGTTATCCCCCAGATATCGGTGATTCTTGGGCCGTGTGCGGGCGGGGCAGTCTACTCCCCCGCGCTTACTGATTTCATCTTCATGGTCCAGGGTACAGCCAACATGTTCATCACGGGGCCCCAAGTCATCAAGGCCGTTACTGGCGAAGAAGTCAGCGTTGACCAGTTGGGCGGCGCCGGCGTTCACGCCCAGATAAGCGGCAACGCTAATTTTGTGGCATCGGATGAGGCGACATGTCTCGAGCTTCTTAGAGGCCTTTTGGGGTACCTACCGTCAAACAACCAGGAAGACCCGCCTGAGTGTGACGTCACCGATGACCCGGCCAGAACCGAACCCGCGTTAAGAGACGTGGTTCCGGCCGAGCCTAACCGAAGCTACGATATGCACGACGTTATCAACGCAGTTGTAGATGATGGGGTCTTCTTCGAAGTCTCCTGTGACTACGCGGCCAACATCCTCACCGGTTTCGCCCGCATGAACGGAAAGTCGGTGGGCATTATCGCGTCCCAGCCAAACGTCAAAGCCGGGTGTCTGGATATAAACGCTTCTGACAAGGCCGCCAGGTTCGTCAGGTTCTGTGACGCTTTCAACATCCCGTTGGTGACTTTGACAGACGTTCCGGGATATCTACCCGGAGTCGACCAAGAATACGGCGGCATTATCCGTCACGGCGCCAAACTTCTCTACGCTTATTCCGAGGCGACGGTCCCCAAAGTCACCGTGATTACTAGGAAGGCCTACGGGGGAGCGTACATAGCCATGTGTTCTCGGCATCTGGGCGCGGACATGGTATTTGCTCTACCTACGGCGGAAATAGCCGTTATGGGCCCGGAAGGGGCAGCCAACGTAGTGTTCAAGAATGAGATCGCTTCGGCGGAAAACCCTGAGGAGAGGCGCAAAGAGAAGATTCAAGAGTTCCGAGATGTTTTCGCGAACCCTTATGTTGCCGCCAGCAGAGGGTATATCGATGACGTCATAGATCCAGCCGAAATTAGGCCCAAAGTCATCGAGGCCCTTGAACTTTTGTCTACAAAGAAGGCAGAGAGTTTGTTCAAGAAGCACGGTAACATGCCTGTATAAGACCTCTGATTGCTCTATGGGGAGAGGTTCTCCTAAGCAGGCGAGACCGAGGGAGGTAGTATGACAAGTTGGGCGATACCTACGGCGATGCCTTTGTTCTGGTACTTGTGAACGCGGTAGTTGTTTTTCTGACGCTCTGGCTGTTGTCCTTGACTATCAGGTTGACCCGGTGGATCCTTTCCAAGACCCAACCGAAGGACGCTGAAAATGGTTCTGAGCTACGCGACAAGCACGTGAAGGTTCTGACGGGTTTCCAATCGGAGGAGTTTTCTGAGGACGAGGATACCATCGAGGGTCTTCGGGAGGAGGCAGAGCCTGTGTCACGGGATGAGTTGGATGGATCGGTCCGAGCCGCAATTGTCGTGGCTTTGGCAGCTTACATGTCACCTGTCGGGGGCGCCGCGACGCCCGTTTTTCAGAGAGGCAAGAGCCATCCCGGTGCCCGAGGCCGAACGTCAAGAAGGATTCTTACGACGACTTTTCGCATGTACGGTAGGCAACAGGGTTCCTAAAGGAGGATACAAGAGTTGCGTCGATTCCAGGTAAAGGTGAACGACCAGGTGTTTGAAGTCGAGGTCGAGGAAATAGGAAGTGACCAGTCAGAGGTGACCAAGGTTTCTAAGAGGCCGACAACAGTGACCCCTGTGGGAACTGGCTCGGCTCCCGCTGTACCTGTAAGAGCTCCTTCCGCTCCTGTTCCTCCGGCCGCCAAGCCGGCCCCTAAACCTCAAGCCGCAAAGCCGGCAGCGTCTAGTGGAGGCTCGGGCGAGGAAGTAAGGGCGCCCATCCCCGGAGTAGTAAGCGAACTAAAGGTAACAGCGGGGGCGAGCGTGAAACGCGGCGAGACCCTGCTGATGCTAGAAGCGATGAAAATGCAGAACGAGATCCCCGCTCCGTTTGACGGAGTAGTGGTCGAAGTGGTCGCGTCTCAAGGCGCTTCAGTCCAGACTGGAGACCCTCTGGTTAGGATGAGGCGTTAAGGCAGAGAAGGGAAGGTGCCCTGTTAGTTGGATATAGCGCAGAAGCTGTGGCAGTCAACCGGTTTGGCGAGTTTGGGAATTGGCGAGTTTGTGATGATCGCCGTGGGTATCCTGCTATTGTACTTAGCCATAGTCAAGAAATTTGAGCCGCTTCTCTTACTCCCCATTGGTTTCGGCGCTGTATTGGCGAACCTGCCTCTTGCGCCCATAATGAATCCGCCGTTAGGTGACACTCCGGGCGGACTCTTTTATTACTTGTCATTTGGAGTCGATAAGGAGATCTTTCCCCCTCTGATTTTCTTGGGAGTCGGGGCAATGACTGATTTTGGCCCGCTATTGGCAAATCCATCTACCATTATGCTGGGGGCCGCTGCCCAGGTGGGCATTTACCTCGCGCTTATCGCAGCCAAGTTGTGTGGGTTTACTCTGTCTCAAGCGGCAGCCATCTCGATCATAGGCGGGGCGGACGGTCCAACGGCCATTTATACGGCTATGAAACTAGCCCCCGAGCTTCTGGGCCCAATAGCTGTCGCGGCATATACGTACATGTCTTTGGTCCCTTTGATTCAGCCACCCATAATGAGAGCGCTCACTACGGAGGAAGAGCGGAAGACCGTTATGACCGAGCCGAGACAGGTGTCTAAGACTGAGAAGATAGTGTTCCCCATAGGCGTAACAATTGCGGTGGGCCTATTGTTGCCGTCAGTCGCGCCGTTGGTCGGTATGCTGATGCTCGGAAACATATTCCGCGAGTCGGGCGTGGTCGACAGATTGGCCAAGACTTCGGCAAATGAACTAAACAACATAATCGTCATACTTCTTGCCACTTCAGTCGGCGCGACCATGAGCGCGGATAGTTTCTTGCGCACGGAAACCCTTCTCATCATCGGTCTTGGGTTGGTGGCTTTCATGGGTGGAACAACCAGTGGCGTGCTGATGGGCAAGCTGATGTACAAGGTGACTAAGGGTAAGGTTAATCCCCTCATAGGTTCCGCCGGTGTGTCGGCGGTGCCGATGGCGGCTCGTGTTAGCCAGTTGGAGGGACAGAGGGCAGATCCGACGAACTTCCTCTTGATGCATGCCATGGGACCTAACGTGGCAGGAGTTATCGGGACTGCGATAGCGGCAGGTGTCATGATGACTCTTCTAGGAGCGGTATAGACACGAGTTGTAGGAGGGGCATAGTGATGAGCAGAAGGATCAGGATTCTCGTTGGCAAGCCGGGCCTAGACGGGCATGATCGGGGGGCGAAGGTGATCGCCCGCGCGTACCGTGACGCCGGGATGGAGGTCATCTACAGCGGCCTTCACCGGACTCCCGAAGAGTTGGCCCGTATGGCCGTGGACGAGGACGTAGATGTGGTGGCATTGTCTATCTTGTCGGGCGCCCACGGGACCCTTCTTCCCAAGGTGGTACAGTGTCTCTCAACGGAAAAGGGACAGTCCTCTCTGGATGTGTTGGTCCTGGCCGGAGGGATCATCCCCGAGGAAGACATCGCAGGTTTGAAGGCAGGCGGGGTGGACGAGGTCTTTGGACCCGGCACCAGCACGCAAGAAATAGTGGAGTTCACCAAGAGCCATCTCAAAAGAAAAGTGGCTTAGGTTCTCTAGGACTATGAGAGATCTCAATCGGAACTTTCAAACCGAGATATCCGACGAACTCCTAGAGGGCGTATTTAGGGGAAGTCGTGCTCATCTTGCCAGAGCGATCTCACTAGTTGAAGATGGAGCCGGTCAGGCAGTCCGGCTCCTCTCTCGCGCTTATAAGCGGCGCAGGAAGGCCGCTATCCTAGGCATTACGGGTTCTCCGGGAGTCGGCAAGTCAACGGTAGCCAGCGGTTTGGTGAAGGAGTTCAGGTCCCTGGATCACTCTGTAGGGGTCATCGCGGTGGACCCGACTTCCCCCTTTACCGGCGGCGCTATTCTAGGCGATCGCGTCAGGCTCCGGACCAATACAACAGATGATGGAGTGTACTGGAGAAGCCTCGCGACCAGAGGGCATCTTGGGGGAGTCTCCCGTCACACAGGAGACGTCATTACCCTTATGGATGCTTACGGTTTCGATGACATCGTGATTGAGACAGTGGGTGCCGGCCAATCAGAGGTCGACATCATGAAATACGCGGAGACGGTCGTGGTCGTATTGGCGCCCAACCTTGGAGACGACGTACAGGCGATTAAGGCCGGCATCCTCGAGATAGGC
>DAIRWA010000005.1:0-2802 GCA_036802545.1 Bacillota bacterium
CCGAAAGTACTTGCGTCCTCTCTTCGTAAATAACCTGGCGCTGCCTATTCAAGACGTTGTCGTACTCCACCACGTTCTTCCTGATAGAGAAGTTATGAGCTTCGATTCTCTTTTGGGCTGTCTCGACAGACTTGGCTACCATGGGATGTTCGATAGGTTCATCGTCGGGAAAACCGATCTTCTCCATCAAAGAAGACAGCATGTCTCCTCCGAAAAGTCTCATCAACTCATCTTCCACCGAAAGGTAGAATCGGGATGAACCCGGGTCCCCTTGTCTTCCCGCGCGCCCTCGAAGCTGGTTGTCGATACGCCGGGCCTCGTGCCTCTCAGTGCCCAACACATGGAGGCCGCCTAACCCGACCACTTCCTCATGCTCTTGGTCGGTCATCGCCTTGGCTTTGGCAAAAAGCTCTTGATACCTGTCCCTCGCCTTCAAGACATCAAGGGCAAATTCATCCGGGTTTTCCGCCTCACCCCGCTTGACTATCTCTTGAGGAAGGACTCTTTCTGAAGCGATGGCGACTACTTCGGGGTCAAACCCCTCTTGTCGCAGAGAACGCTTGGCCAAGAACTCTGGGTTGCCCCCGAGGAGAATGTCAGTGCCCCGGCCCGCCATGTTGGTGGCTATGGTAACCTGGCCCCTTCGACCGGCCTGAGCCACGATTTCGGCTTCACGTTCGTGGTGTTTGGCGTTTAGTACCTCGTGAGGTACCCCGCGCCTCTTAAGAATTCCCGACACCAACTCGGACTTCTCAATTGACCTTGTTCCCATGAGAACCGGCCGCCCATTGCGGTGACACTCCACTATCTCCTCGACGACCGCTTTGTATTTCATCTCTTCTGTCTTCCAAATAGAGTCGGTCATAGTGTCCCGGATCAGAGGCTTGTTTGTCGGGATGACCACTACATCCAAACCGTAAATCTCTCTGAACTCTGATTCTTCGGTGAGGGCGGTGCCGGTCATGCCCGCTAGTTTCTTATACATGCGGAAGTAGTTTTGAACGGTGATTGTGGCCATAGTATCGGTTTCTTCCCTAACCGAGACTCCCTCTTTGGCCTCAATAGCCTGGTGAAGACCTTCAGAAAACCGTCTGCCGGGAAGGATTCGACCCGTGAATTCGTCCACTATGAGTACCTCGCCGTCTTTTAGGACATAATCCACATCCCGGTGCATAAGTTCTTTAGCCTTCAAAGATTGCCTGATGTATGCGTAGGCCCCTATGTTTTCCTCAGTATTCAAGCTCTCTACCCCGAGATAATCCTCTGCCCGCCTCTCTCCCTCGTCTGTTAGAGCGACGATCTTGCTTTTCTCGTCGACGGTATAATCCCTATCCCTTTTCAGGACGACCGCGAGGTCTCTGTACTTCTTGTATACTTCTGTGGAGCCTTCACTCGGGCCCGAGATGATCAGGGGAGTCCTCGCTTCATCTATCAAGATGGAGTCGACCTCATCTATGATGGCATAATCGAGATCGCTCTGGACCACGTCCAGAGCTCGATAAGCCATATGGTCCCGCAGATAGTCGAAACCGAACTCGGTACTGGTACCGTATATGATTGGTGATCGGTATGACCGCTTTTTCTCGACGGTGTCCATCCCGGGAACCACCAGACCGACGTCCAAACCCAAGAACCTGTGGATCTGCCCCATCCACTCGCGGTCTCTTCTGGCCAAGTAGTCGTTGACAGTTACCACGTGTACAGTCTTTCCCGAAACCGCGTTCAAGTACGAGGGAAGTGTGGCCACCAGGGTCTTCCCTTCTCCTGTCTGCATCTCAGAGAT
Source organism: Bacillota bacterium (assembly GCA_036802545.1). Taxonomy (GTDB): domain Bacteria; phylum Bacillota; class Sulfobacillia; order Fermentithermobacillales; family Fermentithermobacillaceae; genus DULO01. The sequence continues at coordinate 1,784 of DAIRWA010000005.1, forward strand.
GCGACCCTGGTGGAGCACCACGGCGCCGATCAATTGCACATCGAAAGGCCGCATATCCAGGACTCTTCGGGATACTTCCCTGGCCACTGCGTAAGCTTCGGGAAGGATGCTGTCAGGGCTTTCTCCGTTTTCTATGCGCAGGCGAAACTCAGCGGTCTTCGCGGCAAGAGACTGATCCGAAAGCTCCGTCATAGATGGTTCAAGAGCCGATACAGTCTCAACTAGGGGTCTCACCCTGTTCAACTCTCTGGTGTTCGGATTCAGGATATTACGAAAAAAAGACAAGATCCTCTTCCTCCAAGTTAGGTAGTCCTCTTCTAGACTTCTTCAGTCAATTCTACCATCAACCTTGGCGGACGGAAAACCGCGAAGCATCACAGTCATAACGAGGAATGAAGCGCCTATGGCCAAGAATACGTCACCAAGGCTGAACACTGTGACTTGGGATAACGGCATGGACCAACGAAACACATCCGCAAGGAAAGTCAATCGCATCCCCGGCAAGAGCGCCTGGTGGGTCAGGCTGATGGAGAGTCTCGCCGCTTCAGACAGAGCGTGGTCTGGAGAGAGGCGCAGAAGACTGACCGGCATCCTGCCTCCGTTAGCGATTATCACAGCGAGGTTCATCGCGGTCCCGAGGGCAACTGCCTTCATTCCCGGAAGGTTGAAATTGGCCTTAATGCCCCAGAGCAGGCACCCATAGCAGGCCACGCTTAAGACGATGCTTAATGCCGGCGACGTTCCGACCTTGCCCGCGGCAAGTCCCGCCAAGTATCTTATGATGTAGGACGCGGCTATCCAACCGATACTGCGGATAGACAGATCGCCTAAACGAGACACCTTACCACCCAACGCCCCGCACAGGAGTACTGTCGAGAGCACTACGACGACAAACACAAGCTCACTTCCGATTGGAGAGCAATTTATCTATGACTTTGGTCATCGCTTTGGCGATAGCGGGGTCAAATTGAGGATGCCGCACTGCTCGCAGTATTTGTTCCCGATCCGAAATGATGGCG
>DAIRWA010000005.1:2812-12996 GCA_036802545.1 Bacillota bacterium
AATTGAGTGCCGCTGCACCGTTGTATCTCCTCACGAGCATCCTCAAAGGACATGCGCTTCTTATATGGACGGTCGGTAGTCATCGCGTCAAAGGAATCAGCACACGCCAAAATCCGCGCCTCCAAAGGTATGTCCTCTCCCGAAAGCCCTTCCGGAAAACCCTTACCGTCCCAACGCTCGTGATGGTAACGAACCCAATCCTGTCCTCTGCCAAGGAATTTCATGCCTACAAGCATGTCAGCGCCCATCTTGGCATGGTTCTTCATCTCTTGGTACTCGTCGAAGGTGAAGGTGCCGGGCTTTTTCATTATGGCGTCACGGATTCCCACTTTGCCCACATCGTGCAACAAGCCCACATACCTGATGAGTTCAACCCGGTCATCGGGCAGTTTCAGCTCCTTAGCAAGCGCCACGGCATATTCGGCTACCCTCTCTGAGTGGCCGCGAGTGTAGGAGTCTCTGAAGTCAATGGCGTTAGAAAGCGCGCCGGCCATCTCGGCGTAGGCGTCGCGAAGCTCGATGTATTTCTCTAAAGAATACTTGGCCACAAACATGGGCAGCAAGAATATGAGCAGGTACACGGGACCGCCTTGGGCGCATACCATGACCATAAGCACGCCAAACGGGAAAAGAGCAAACATGCTGGGCAGGCTCCAAATGATGTTCGTCCGCCAGACGCCTATGAGTGAAGTCTGAAGCATGAAGGTGAACTCGATTGAAACCAAAATGGCGTTGACTAAAGTCGCCGCCGTCGCCGCCGCGATAAACGCGAGTATGTCTCGGCCTATGCTGAAAACTCCCTGGATCCCTCCCAAGAGCGCATACACTCTAGAAAAAGAATAGACCGAGAGAACAATCATTCCGCGGTTAAACAATACGATGGGGACGGCGACCTGTCCCATCAAGTCTTTCTTGCGGATTGTCGCGAAACACGCTGTCCAGACCGCCAATCCCGGACCGTAAAGAATAGCGATTGCGTGCAGAAGCGGACCTGATACAGATAAGCTGCCATCTCCCCGCGGCACGGGTACGGGAAAGTACTCGCTGGCGAAGACCAACAATAGCAGAAAAAGGGACTCTACCGGTCTCTCTAGGTTTGGGGGATGTTCTGCCAAGATGTAGAATCCCAGACCGGCTACGAGTAGAGCATATAGTGTCTCAAAGACCCCGAGCTTCCGCTTCATGTAGTTTCTCCCTAGAGTCTGTCGGCAGCCGACATTTCACACTACTAGCCTGCCTGCCAGAACGATGCGCCCGCAAGAACCAGAGCAAATAGGGCAAGAACAGCCTTAAAAAGCTTGTTCACGTGTAACCCCCCGGAATGGACGTTTCCGAACCGCTATGCCGGATTGACGTCTCCGCTACGCATGATAATTAGGGCTGCCGACCTAACCCATTTCTACGCTGAGCGTGCATTACCTCTTTTCGACTTTCTTCTTTCACCCTTCGTTTTCCAAAATCTGAGCGAGTCGTCTGTTAACCGCGTCTAATGTCGCTCTAACGACTGCCTCGCGCTCGTCGTAATTGACCGGACACGAACCCGTCAGTATCTGTTGACGTCCAAAGGCGGTTAGGACCATAGTCACAAGGGCAACTTTAGTCACTTTGGAGGACATGACACAGACATCCTGCAAATCAAAAGATACATCCGAGCTAAGGAACTGCTCCAACGCCTTTATCGTAGCTCTTGCCGATAATTGTAACCAACCCCTCTGAGTAGGCTGGCCGACCTTAGTGCCTTTCACCTTGTTGGATCCGACCTGTAAATACACGTTCACCTCGGCCAAATCTGATTGCGAAACGATTTCGACTTTCTTGACTTGCACTCTGTTAGTGTTGTTGGCTGATTCGCCGGCCCCGATCTGTGCCACCGAAATCTTCCGGCGGTCTACCGGAACTCCAAATGCCGCCAAGAGAGAAGACTCTATGTCACGAATGATGTACTTAACAGCGCGCCCCGAAGAAGCCAGAACATGGATCTCGGTTATGCCGCCGTCGCCCGCTGCGACAATACGAGCGGTTATGACGTCTTTCACTCGTTTGAGAACTTCCTCGTATTGTCTGGCGGGGGCTTTTTGCGTATCTTCAGCCATTCTTCCACCTTCCCGGTTCAACAAAGACCAAAATGTGCGGATCGAGCATTCATTCCGGAGAGAGGATGAACGTGTTGTGACGGTATCCCGATTCCTCTCTCTCTTTCACCAGCGTCTCGGCCATCAACCACAAACCGGCCGCAACCAAGCTGTGTCCTCCCAGCACGACAGGTATGGGAGCTTCGAGCGCGGCCTTAGTAAACTCCCTGATCCAGTCGTCTTCAATCAACCGATAATTGCCTAAGTCTGAATGGAACCGGTCCCAATCGCTAAGACGCTTGCGTAGATGGCCGAATATCACCCTGCTGTCGATAAACGCCACGTCGGCTACTGAAGATAAGTATTGGAAGAACTTCCCTGGTCCCAAATCTTGCGCCATGAACCCTAGCAACGAGACGATTTCTCCCTTGTCTTCACGCCCCAATGCCTTCATACCTCTTTCTTCGGAAAAGACGCGCATTCTGTGTACCATATTGGCGTTAATGTATTGGATAATCGACGGGCCTACCCTACCGATGACGGCTACTTCCTTTGAAGGCTGGCGCAATACGTCGAAAGCTCTAAGAAGAGCCTGGCGCGACCAATCCAAAGACTCCACGGCCAGCTTGGCCCTTGGGCCGCAGTCAGGGTGCAAGCCGAGTATAAGCATGTCGGTTGGCGTATCCAGATCGAAGTTCACCCTGCCCGAGTTCGGTACCAGCATACGTCGCATGCCGATGTCCTTAAGGAGCGTCCCGAGAGGATTATCCTTGTCAGGAAGCTCAATCTCATCAATGGCCCTAGCGGGCGTAAAAGCAACCAGGTCTGCTGATTGCACGTTGTTCATTATCACCAAGTTGCGCTCTCGCTTCAAAGCTGTGGCGATCTGTCCAAACTCGTCTCCGGTCAATAGAGGAGCCGCGGTACCGCCCATGTAAATCACGTTCTCGAGTCCGCGCCTGACTATGGTCTCTCGTAGGCGCTTTCCAAAGTGAAACCTGGGAGCTTCAGGCCCCTCCAGGTCAACCGAAACCCCCATACGCTGCGCTTGGTCGGCTAAGTCAGAGTAGTTGGTAGCCAGCACGACCGCGTCTATCCCGCGGTTCATCAGCAACTTCTCAAGGGTATCCAAGACGACTTGTTTACGGACTCCGATCATAACTCGATCCAGTTCTGTCTTGGCTTGTCCACCTTCAAAAACAACCGCAGTCACTCTTGGCTGCAGCACCTAAATCCCTTCTCTCTGGGCCGTAGGCTAGTTTTCCGGTTCTATGAGACCGTAGTCTCCGTCTCTTCTGCGGTAAACAACGTTTACCGTCTCAGTCTCGCTGTTTCTGAAAACGAAGAAGTCGTGCCCTAGAAGTTCCATCTGCATCGTAGCCTCTTCCGCGCTCATGGGCTTCATCGGGAACTTCTTGATCTTGGTTATGTGACCGCCTTCCTCAGTCTCTTTGCGCAGAGATTCGTTTGGAATATCGCCTTTATCTCTTCTAAAGATTCTTGTCCTGTATTTTTCTATCTGCCTTTCCAGTTTGTCCATGACTACATCGACTGCCGACACGGCATCGTGAGATGTCTCCTCAGCCCTAAGCAGATAACCGTTCAGAGGCACGGTGACTTCCAACACATAGTTTCCACGCACGGTAGAGAACACAGCCTGACAAGATACCGGTGACTGGCGAAGGTACCGGTCGATCTTGGAAAGTTTCTTTTCGGCGTATTGCTTGACTGCCGGGTTCACATCCATGTTTTTCCCTCTCACGATAATCTCCATTAGCGAACCTCCCATTTCCTATTTGAGCTATAGTATTCCCCCTGCCTGGACTAAATCCTTCCAGTGTGAGCAGCTAAAATCGGAGCCTGCGCCTGGGATATGCGACAAAAACCAACCTTCCGTCGGGCGATTTCGACGCCGAGCGACAGTCCACAGCGATATCCCCAACACTAAATCGGCCTTTAACTGCTTATCAACAGAGTTAGTCACAGTATCCACAGGTGGGGCGAGGAAATGTCGGTTGACTCGCCCTTTAGGGCATGCTATAGTTCGAGAACGAGCAGCAAAGTTCCAGGAGACGACGTTAACCTGGAGCCTGTCAAGGAATTAGGAGGAATGTCCCGAAATGCAAGGTAAAGTTAAGTGGTTCAACGCTGAGAAGGGTTACGGTTTTATAGAACGCGAAGACGGTCCCGACGTATTTGTACACTACACTGCAATCCAAACCGAAGGATTCCGCACTCTGAACCAAGGCGACCTCGTTGAATTCGACATCGTAGAAGGCCCCAAGGGGCTACAAGCAGCCAACGTCGCGAGGGTTTCCTAACGGATTAGGAAATCAACCCCGGTCGTAACGACCGGGGTTTTTCATTTCTTGACGATCTGGTTCGCCATTATTCGCCTTAATGTCGGCGCCTCTATTTCTGCCTGTCGAAGTTCCGCGTTCTTGGGAGCCCCCTGTCGTAAGCAGAAAACGCCTTGGCTTTGGCGGTAATATCGGCAATCGCCCTCTGGTCAGCCGCCATTTGCCGCCTCAGAACCTTGGCGATATCTTCATCTATCCTCGCCACTGCTCTAAGCACGTCTCGGATCGGTTCCCTAAGTTCTTGGGGAAGAGCGGTTAAGTCACCTAGAGCCTTCAGAGCATTGATAGCCGTGCCCCTCCGGTCGATAGCGGTGGCGAGCCCCACAAAATCCCGGGCCGCCGCGTGGTTATATGCCAGTTCTGAAGAAGCCAACAGTTCTTTGCAGGCGTTCATGACGATATTGGCATCGGGCAACGGACCTTGACTAGACATTGCTGTGGAGCAGCTCCTCCCAACCGTCCCGCAACTCGGCAAACACCTTTACGACGTTCTCCACCAAGATGGGATCCTTTCTCACGTTGGCTGAAAGGAGAGACGCGTAAGCAAAGTCGTACACGCTGGCCAGCCGCTTAGCGATATCTCCCCCAGATGCCAGGTTCAGGGAGATGCGCAACTCATCTATTATGTCTTGAGCGCGGAGGAGCTTACTGTTGCTTCCAGCCATGTCGTTTTGCCCCATATAGACCAGGCTGTCCTTCATGCTTCGCACGGCTTCGTTATAAAGCATCAGAACCAACTCGCCCGGCGTGGCCGTCTCGACACTTCCCGCCCTGTAGGCAATGATCGCTCTGTCGCGTTCCACGGAAAACCTCTGAACTGAGTCTATCACCAAAAATCACCCTTCTAGGTATTGGCGTTTAGCCCTGACAATTGGGAAGACAGCCACGTACCCTGTGTGTTGAACTTGGACATCAGGACTTCCAGCGCGCTGAACTGCCTTTGCAAAAAGGCTAAGCGCATGTCTAGGCTCCGTTGTTTGTTCGCGATTTGGCGTGAAAGCGCCTTATCCTCTTCCTCGATCTGAGCCTTTCTCATAGGAAGGTACCCGTCAACGGCGGAGTATCGCCTTACGGCTGTCCTAAGCCCTTCCAAAATGCCGGGGTCGCTGTCATCCCCTTGGAATAGAACCCTAACGCCATCGCGGTTCTCCGCAAGCGCCGTCGTCAACTTGGTCTCGTCCAGAGTGAGCTTTCCGTCTCTTGAATGGCTGCCCACCGCCCCGGTACTGATTCCTACCTGGCCGGCAAGCTGAAAACCGTCCGGAGCGCATTGGACTTTTCGGAAGAGCACGCTTTGCACATCTCGCATGAGCCGCTGCAATAGAGAGTCCCCGAACAAGAGTCCGCCCTTCTTTGCTTCGGGGTCCCAAGAATTGAGCCTCTTGACTGTCTCAATCAGTGAATTGTACTCGTTAACGAAACCCTTCACGCGTGTGACCACCGCTTGGTCATCGTGGTCAACGGTTAAGAATGTCTTGCCGCCGAGACCGGTTTCTTGGCTGACCGCGGCATTCAATTCTAGCGTAACCCCTGAAATGGCGTCGGAGATCGAATTACCGTCTCTTACGAAAGAGACTCCGTTTATACTGAAGCGCGCGTCAGAAGCCGCCCGAACCTCGTTAAGGCCCCCAGTCTCGTTTCTAACCCCGAGTTCTGTCCAACCGGCCTCATCGCTAAACACCATTTGGTTAGCTGTGCCTTCCTCTTGCGCCGTCAGGGACAACCTATACTCACTGACCCCTACTTGCAGCACGACGGCAGATACTCCCGTACCTTCTGTGCCGTTGATCTTAGCCGCGAGTGTTGCCAAGGTGTCGGTATCGGCCAACGCAATCGTCTTGCCGTTTAGAGTAAGATCGTCCGTTAGCCCCAGAGGGGTGTCAGAGGAAAGGAACGAGCCGGAGGTGACAACCTGGCTCTTGGCCAAAGACGCAACTTCGATCTCGTACTTCCCTGTTGGGGCAGAATCCGCAACGGTAACGTTAAGGACCGCAGGATCCGACACCGAGGCTGTTCTGTAGTTGTAGCCGGTCACGCTAATAAGAGGTGTCAGTTCCGCGATAAGTGCTTCTATCCTTGCCTTTACCGTGTCCCAAGCCTGCTTGCGGGCTCCGAGGATGCTCTGTCTATCCTCAAGGTTTCGCAGCGGCCGGCGTTCAACCTGCATAAGCTCGCTGATCAGTGTTTCGGTATCAAGACCCGATACGCCTAGGGTAATCCTGGAGCTCATTGGCGGGTCCTCCTTTCCGAGTACGAGACGGGCAAACATAATGGGCTCACAACGTCTATCGGAATTCATGGACGTGGACTTAACGAGGGTTGGATCTCTACTCGCCTTTTGCCTTATCCTGTATGGCGGTTATATCGAACGCGGGGTCTTTGGCAAGATCCATCTCACGAGCGACTTCGTGCATGATTTCTTCTCTTAGTACCTTAGTGCCCGGCGGTGCGATTATGCCAAGCTTAACCAGGGCTTTGGAGCCCTTCCCCCTAATCTGAGTAACGGTAATGACGACGTCGTCCCCTATTCGAATTGCCTGCCCCTGTTTTCGGGTCAGAACGAGCATTGACTACCCCGTCCTCATAAGAAGAGTCTCGATGGTCGTGAAGAAATAGTGCTTGGTACTATACTCCGGTGACATCACTATAACCTGTTTCCCCAGTCGTTTCACAGGGTTAATGATCAACGGAGCCTGAAGATTAGCGGTCATCTGGCGAACGTCGGCCGGAACCGTCACCACGCTCAACGTGACAAGATCATCCGGTGAATTCCCCAGAACGCTTAGATCCGACGAACAGAAATCGGGACTATAGTTGGGAAACACTTCGTACAGAGACAACGTAACGAATCCCAATGAAGGTTCTTGAAGTGACTGAAGCCATTGAAGGGGGCCATTACCGCCGCCTATGTTTAGGACCGTGTAGTCCCGGTACTCAGAGAAGCCTATCAGGCCTTTAGGAAACGATATCACTCTCGACGGATCGATTTCTATGGAGCCAAACCTCTTTGTTTGAATCTGCATCGCCAAGAACCTCCCCCGGTACAAGCCTATCTTAGATAATCTAGAAGCGTCGGCTGGATCAGCCTGGCGCCGATCCCCAAAGCCGCTTGATAGGCGGCCTCCGACGATTGAAGCTGTATCAGAAGTCCTGTCAGGTCCACGTCCTCAGAGTTGGACAAGAGCCTCTTGTACTCGAGATCAAGTGACGTCATCTTGCCGTTGAGCATCTCCAGCCGGTTCATCCTGGCGCCGTTTTCCGCCCTCTTGGACAACACAGCGTCGGAGGCGACGGCAAGCCCTTCTCGCGCGGCACAAATCTGGGCTACGTCGGAAGTGTTAAGGCCGTTTTCCAGCGTAGCCAAATCGCTTGCCAGTTGGTTAAGAACTCCCGTCAAGTCGTTTACCGTAATCGTGAGACCGGGCCCGACCTTCCATACGGGCAACGTCCCTACAAGGATACTTCTTCCCTCCATCGTGCGCTGGGCGATGCTGGTGACTTCATCTCGCAGTTGATGTATTTCCATGGCGATGTACGCTTTCGCATCGTCGGGAGAGGTCGAATTCTCCCCTTCAATCGCGAGCACCTGTGCCCGACCGAGAATGTCGTTGACATCTCCCAAAGACTGTTCAACCTGGGACATCCAGGAAAGCGCCCTCTCGGCGTTCCTGAGATACTGCTGATTCAGGGATATGTGGTGCCTCAGTGAGACAGAGCGCTCCACTCCGACGGGATCATCTTGTGGCTTTGAGTAGTTCATGCCGGTGGTCGCCATGTCTTGGAGAGATGCCAGCTTAGACTCGATATGGTTCACGCTGTACAAGTAGTTTCTCTCGATACTGCGGTCTGTCACTCTCACCAAAATCCCTCCCTAAAGATTATTACCTGCCGGCAATGCCCATCCTGTTGATAATGGTATCGATCATCTCGTCAGCAGTGGTTATCAGACGGCTGGCCGCGCTAAACGCATGCTGTTGTCTCACTAAGGTGGCGACCTCCTCGTCGATGGATACACCGCTGATGCTGTCCTTCCGGTTCTGAAGTTCCTTAACCAGAATTTCTTGAACCCCGAAGCCGCTATCGACTTTCTGTCCCACAGCTCCTAGTCTGCCGATTACGGCGGCCCACATGTCGTTATAAGAGGGAGCGACACTTCCATCGGCGCCTTCTATCCGGTCGGCTATGGCTAAAGCTATGGATCCGTCCAGGGGATCTCCCGAGACTCCCGACGCGCATATGGCGCGGTGATCCGCCACTATCCACGGTGCGACTTGCGCTGAGTTCAAGTAGTCGACCCCATCGGTGATAAAGAAATCGCCGGGAGCCCCACTTATCGGATAGCCACTCGCGTGGATGGCATTGATGTCGTCCACCACGGCCTTGAACAGGCTTTCTACTTCAGACTTGAAGTCTTGCACCATAGCGTCCCGGGCTTCCTTATAGCCGCCTATCTTGCCTCCCACAGACGGCATCACGGTGTATTCACCAGGTGCGCTAACCCATCTGAACTCGGTGCCTCCGGGATGGTAGCGGACCTCAATGTCGTAACGCTGATCGCGATCCACCAGGGGGAAGCCATCAACAGAGACCCGGACCGAATTGCCGTCGGAAAGATGTGAAACCGTGGCACCGGTAAGCTCCGTCAATTCATCCAGAAGAACGTCTCTTTGGTCGAGGAGATCCGACGCCGGCTCCTGCCTAGCGATAGCTCTGGCTATCTCCACGTTTAGACCCACAAGACGCTCGGATACAAGGTTTACTCGCCTGACGCTTGCATCCAGGCTCGATTCAAGGTCCAAAGACAGAGCATCAATCTGACCGCCGACATGCTTGAACATATCCACCAAGGACCGGCCACGCTCCATCACCTGGGCACGAGCGCTCGCCGAGCCGGCGTCCACGCTAAGGTCGTGCCATGCGGACCAAAAGGAATCGAGAGAAGACCGTATGCTACTGTCCGATGGTTCCGAAGCTACCACTTGAAGATACTCCATGACGTCTTTACCAACCTCAAAGGCTGATTTCTTCGCGGCCTCAGAACGCAATACCGAATCTACAAACTGATCCCTGAGCCTCCGTACGTCAACGACCCTCACGCCGGCTCCGGACACGGTTGCCTGCCTTTGTATGATGGGCTCAAGCACGGCTTCTTGCCGTGAGTATCCGGGCGTCGAGGCATTAGCCACGTTGTGACTGGTGATGTCCATGGTCCGTTTCGCGGTTAATAGGGCCGATCTTCCTATCTCAAAAATCGAAAAGGTTGACACTAAGGATTACACCTCCCACGTTACGACTTGCGGTCGAAAACCAGCGAACCGGCCATGGTCGCGCCCTCGTACCCACTCGCCTGGGGTAAGAGGACCTTGAGACCGTGCCCGATCACTCGGAGTGACGTTCTGAGCAAAGCCAGGTTGGTGTCGTTTAGGCGTTTCAACAGCGAAAGCCTATCTTTCACGGAAGATGCGGCAGAATGAACCTCCGGATCCTGGAAAGAACTATCTGTAGACTCGTGAAGCTGAATCCGCTCTCTTTCCAGTTGGTCCAGCGTCACGATTAGGTTCATCTCTAATGCGATTAATCGCTCCAGCTCGGGAGCATCGCCTCTGACCAATACATCCTGCTTCTTCTCGGATAAGCCTATGAGTTCATCGAGAACTGGAACCATTTCGGACAATAGGGAACTAAGAGTCTCTGAAGTTGTCATTTTGCGAAGCACCGCCTAAGTGGTGACAGGATTAGCCTATCTGATCTT
>DAIRWA010000005.1:13006-15391 GCA_036802545.1 Bacillota bacterium
GCTCGGGAGCATCGCCTCTGACCAATACATCCTGCTTCTTCTCGGATTAGCCTATCTGATCTTGTCTGCAATCATCCTGCCGAGCATTCTGTCCGCTACTTCTGTGGGGTCCGCTTCGTACGTTCCATCTTGTACAACCTGCTCTAGTTCCTTAATGCGGTCCAGCCTGAGACTTGGAAGCGCTGCGACCTGTTCCTGCAATCGGTCCAAATCGGCCTGGTTGAAAGACAGTTTGACACTGTCCGATGAGATGCCTTTGCTCGACGCCGAACCTGTACGTAGAGTTTGCGACGAGCTTTGAGCCTTGTACGCCTTAATAATCTGACCGATCTGGGCTCTTTGGATCCTCACCTTGCATCATCCTTTTGGTTGACTCGTGCCGTCCAAGAGACTCATCGACAAATCCCTTGAGTTCGTTTAGCTTCAGGCGTGGGCCGCCCAGACTTAAGTCCTTCGCCGGTTGATCATATCATTGAAATACATCCTCTGAGAGCCCCCGGCTTCGCTTGCGACCTTCTGTGACCGCATGGAAGGCTGTAACTTATCGTGGCATTCCGGACACACCACGACCCCCGATGGAATCGGTTTCTTGCATATTCTGCATACAAGCTCGGCTTTTAAGATTGGAGTTACCTGGGCCAACAGCCCCCGTCGCAGAAAATCGGTAATACGCGCAACAGGAACACCTGTGTCTTTGCTAGTTTCCTGGACAGTCGCCCTGGGGTGTTCCGTCAGATACTCCTTCAGTATCTCGTATTGCCGATCTTCCTTTTCCCTGCACTCCTGACAGACGGACGCGCCGAGATAGGAAAATAGTTTGCCGCACCTGCGACAGTTGCGCAATTCGGGTCCTCTCATCTTGATACCCCCATTCATTGCCAAGCAGTCCGGGCCACAGTCGCCGCCAAGACTACGTTGACTCCCAGTGTTTTTAGCACCCTTGCCGCTTCATCGAGAGTAGCTCCTGTAGTCATAACATCGTCCACCAAGAGCACTGTCTTTCCTGTAAAGTCAATCTCACAGCCCGGGGCCATTGATCCGCTAACGTTCCCCCACCTCTTACTTCGACCAAGCGCGGCTTGGTGTTCACCCTTTTTGGCACGGACCAGAGCGTTCACCATAGGTAGTGACAGAAAGCGGGCAACTTCGGCGGCCAAGTCCTCCGCCTGGTTGAATCCTCGGATCAAGGCGTGTCCCGGTTCTAAAGGAATAGGTACAACTGCATCCACGGGGCCAAGAGGCACCGCTATCTCGGCCACAAGTCTGCCCAACGGGCGCGACAGCCACCGCTGCCCTCCGTACTTCAGGCGGGCGATGGCGGATCTCAAGTGACCGCGATACAGCCCGGCAGACCGTTGATGCAGGAAACCGTGGAGGTTCCTCAAGCAGTCGGCGCAGCACCTAAGCGAGGCGTGCACGGGCATGCCGCAGTAGGCGCATACGCGGGACATATCCATGGACATTTCTGACCGGCATTCTGGACATACGCCATGGCACTCTGGATCGCCGGTAGGCTTCTGACACAGGGCGCAGTTGCCTGAGGTGCCCCATACGACGGAAGAGAAGGTATCTAGCAGGTGTCCAAATCTAGCTCCCAGCATCGGCGAAACGAATCACCTCACCTAAATTCGGATCACCACATCAGGCCTCTCATCAGGCCCCGGTACGGTCACCAGCCCATCGCGCACTAAGAGTCCCACAAGCTCGCCGTGGTCTCCCGACACAAAGTCAAGGCATACTCCTATCTCGACAGGGGTCCTCCGGAGATAGTTCATCTCCCAGTGAATCTTACGGACCCGGCCTTCCAACAATTGCGGGCAAGCGTTTACTACCAGCAAAACTCGTATAAAGCCCGGTTCGGCTAGTCCTTGAACTCGATCCCAGGCTATTTCCAGAATACACCAGCACAAGATGATTAACAAGGTACCTTTCTCGGGTGTAATCACAAAGCTCCCCCCCTGCAGTGTATGCTCGGGAAGGGAGCTATGGTTTCGCGTGGGTTCTTAGACGAGCCCCAGGATATCGTCCTTCAAGTCAAGCTTCTCCCAAGGCAGATCAAGGTCATCGCGACCGAAGTGTCCGTAAGTAGCTACCTGCAAATAAAGGGGACGCCTCAACTGAAACCTCTCGATGATGGCCGCCGGACGGAAGTCCAAGGCCTTGCTTACCGCCTGCTCCAACAATTGCTCGGGTACGTTGGCCGTGCCCTTGGTATCCACAGTCACAGATACGGGTCTGGCGACGCCGATTACGTAGGAAACCTGAATCTCGCATTCTCTTGCCAATCCCGCGGCTACCACGTTTTTCGCCACATACCGAGCGGCGTACGCCGCGGAACGGTCCACCTTCGTCGGGTCTTTGCCCGAGAAAGAGCCTCCGCCGTGG
>DAIRWA010000005.1:15401-22608 GCA_036802545.1 Bacillota bacterium
CCCCGACAAACCGCTGTCTCCTTGAGGCCCGCCGACCACAAACCTGCCGGTGGCATTCACAAGTATCCTGGTCTTGTCGTCCATCAGGCCCTTAGGGATTGTCTTCTCTACTACATCGGCTATGATGTCGCGCCTTACCGTCTCGAGTCCGACGTCTGCCGCGTGTTGGGCAGAAATGACCAAAGTATCGATTCTAGACGGCACCCCATCGTTATACTCTAAGGTCACCTGGGTCTTTCCATCCGGGCGTAGATAGGGCAATAAGCCATCGTGCCTTACGGCAGCAAGACGCCTTGAAAGCCTGTTCGCGAGGAAAATGGACATAGGCATGTAGGTCGCGGTCTCATCGCACGCGTATCCAAACATCATGCCCTGGTCTCCGGCACCGAGGGTGTCCGGCATCGCGCCTTCTTTTGACTCAAGAGCTCTGTTCACGCCAAGAGCGATATCCGGAGACTGCTCCTCGATGGCAGTAAGCACAGCGCAAGTGTCGGCGTCAAACCCGTACTTAGCCCTGGTATAACCGATCTTCCTGAGCATCTCTCTCACTGTAAAAGGCATGTCCACATAACAGTCGGTAGAAATCTCACCAGCCACGAGGACAAATCCGGTCTTGACCACACACTCGCACGCTACGCGAGCCAAAGGGTCCTTGGCGAAAATGGCATCGAGTATGGCGTCAACTATTTGGTCGGCTACCTTATCGGGATGCCCCTCGGTAACTGACTCGGAAGTGAAGAACCTCCGACCTTGTCCAATGGTAGGCAAGTCAGGACCTCCTTATAAGCCAAAGCATAATCAGAAGGATGTTAACACCCGAAGAGGAAGGGTGTCAATTTGGCACGGCAAAGGCGATTACCGCTCGGGCGGCTTCGTTATCCCCAACGTAGACCGTGCCTTCCGCACGACCTATTCCCATTTTCATGCTCTCCATGGTCATCTCGGCCCTAAGGGTCTCACCGGGTCTGACGGGCCGTTTGAAGCGCGCCGACTCAATCCTGGCCAGTAAAGCTACTTTACCCTTCATGCTCTCTAAGGATAGCAAGGCCAAGGCTCCGGATTGAGCCAGCATTTCCAGGATGATGACACCGGGAAGCATTGGCTCCTGGGGAAAATGTCCTTCGAACAGAGGTAGATCCGGGGGAACGTCGTATTCTGCGACTGCTTTGCCACCGGGTTCTAAGCTTACAATGCGGCTGATAAACAAAAAAGGCGACCTATGCGGCAGTATTGACTCAATTGCGGCTTTCATCTGCTCCTTGTTCAACTAGTTCATCTCCCGATCTTATCTGCCGGGATTATTCGCCACGCTATCGTAGATAACCTTCGCAAGACCGATACCCCCGGCTCGCGCCCATTTTTGACCCATCGCCTGATGGCTCAGAACGTCCCAACCACCCAGGTCCACACCGGTGGACTTGGACATCTCTGTCCACAAGAGAGATAGGAACACGGCTTCAAAGTCCTGGCAAGCTTTCATGGTCCTCGGATGGACGTCTTTGCCTCCGGCCGACCCTGACGCCGACCTCAACTGTGCCACAATAGTATTCTCAGATTTTACCTGACTTAAGTACACTTATGTCACCTCTTCTGAGGATTTTACGGCTGGCTGCCACGCCCGGACCGTCCTTAACTCTTGACGTTGTTGGCGATGGCCCACATCTGATCGGCAGTCTCCACCGTCTTTGAGTTGAGCTCGAAAGCACGTTGGGCCACAATCAGATTGACCATTTCAGAGACGATGTCCACGTTTGAAGTCTCCAGGTAGGATCCGCGCAGAAGGCCGGCACCGTCTTCACCGGGCGTTAGCTCCTGGGATGCTCCGGAAGCTCTAGTCGCAACGTAAAGGTTCCCTCCAATAGCCTCAAGGCCGGCGGGGTTCTGAAAAACTGTAAGAGTGACGAACCCGAATTCCCGGGACTCGCCGTTTACCCGGCCGACGACCGAGCCGTTTTCCAGAATCGCCACATCTGTGGCCCCCTGGGGCACCTGGATTCCTGTACCCGACAAGCCGTAGCCCGCGGAAGTAACGAGTCGTCCGCTTCCATCAAGCCTGAAAGACCCGTCCCTGGTATATGCCTGCCCTCGACCGGTTTCCACGGAGAAAAACCCTTCGCCCTCAATAGCCGCGTGCAAAGGGTTTCCAGATTCCTCGATGTTGCCTTGCCCGAACATCCGCTGAGTGGCGACCGTGCGCGACCCATTACCTACAGATGCCGTGGAGCCAATCCCCATAGGGATGTTGGCGTAGTAAAGGTCCTGGAACTGGACCCTTTGCTTCTTGAATCCGGTGGTGTTTACGTTAGCCAGATTGTTTGAAACGATGTCTATGAGAAGCTGCTGGGATGTCATCCCGGTAGCGCCTGTCCACAGTGCTCTTATCATTTTTTAAGATACGCCCTTTCTTCTAAACTTAACCGCTTGACTCTCGGGTGATCTTCTGCCAGGATTCTTGCCTGGCTCCCTGTTTGGGCTTCTTCACTCGTTACACTCTACCTACCCGGTTCACTGCCTGGTCGGTCGCTTCATCGTGGGACTTTATGGCCCGCTGAGCAGCCTCGTAAGAACGCATGGCGCTTATGAGGTTAACCATTTCTTTGACGGGATCGACAGAAGATTTCTCGAGGGCGCCGCACATCAGGTTTGGCGCGGTCACGACCTGTATGTTGGAGTCGTCGGCTATGAAGAGAGAATTGCCTTCTTTCCTCAATTCATCCTCGTTTTGTACCTGAACTACCCGTAGGGTTCCTATTGCCGTGTCGCCGTCTAGAACTGTCCCATCTTCGGATATGCGGCACGATCGGCCCGACTGAACCTGTAGGACTCCCGCTGTCCCCAAAAGCCGATGCCCGGCGACGGAAAGGTGACCGTCAACTGATACCTGGAAGTCTCCGCGCCGCGTGTATCGCACGCCGGCGGGTGTATCGACACACAAGTATTCACCTGCGGGCAAAGCGACATCCAAAGAGTTCCCTGTGGTCTCCATGGGGCCTAGACCACGGATGGTCTGAACGTCTCGGATCACTGTTCCGCCGGTGTAACTGCCTATGGGAACGGAGAATTGGGACGGCTGACACATGTACATAAGGACATCGTGGAAGCTGGAGAAAACAGCTTTATCTTCATTGAAGGCCGCCGTGTCGGCGTTTGCCAGGTTGTTGGCGATTACCTCTTGGTTTAGGACCTGGGCCCGCATGGCCATGGTGCCTGACAGGATTCCTCGTATCATCTAGACTCCCCCCTTCTCCATATCGAACGCGGAAGGGAAGAGTTAAGCCTTTCTTCCTAGACAGAAATCTTCTTCAAATGATTCTCATAGGACGAGAGTCCTTCTAAGACTTTCATCGTGCCTCTGGCGACGCACGAGACGGGGTCGTCCACTACATTTGCCGCCAAACCTGTCTCGTTGGAGAGGAACCGGTCTATGCCGTCTAGCAAAGCACCGCCGCCTGTAAGGACTATTCCCCGATCTACTATGTCTCCGAGAAGCTCTGGAGGAGTGCTGTCAAGAACCTGGCGAACAGCTCGCCGAATCGCTCCTAGCGGCTCGGCGATGGCTTCGCGGAGCGTAAATGAATCGATGATTATCCCCCTGGGAAGCCCGGTTACCAGGTCACGCCCGCGTATCTCAGTCTCTTTGCGTTCTTCAGGCATGGCGGAACCGACGGCGATCTTGGCTTGCTCGGCGGTATTCTCGCCTATGACCATGTTGAATGCCCTGCGGACATAACGAACGATGGCGTCATCGAAAGCATCCCCTCCGACTCTGGTAGAAATGTCTCTCACCATCTCATTCATGGAAAGCACAGCGATATCGCTGGTCCCACCGCCGATATCCACGATCATATGGCCGCCGGGACTAGATATCTCTAGGCCCGCTCCAAGCGCGGCGAGAATCGGCTCCTCCATGAGGTAAACCCGGCTTCCTCCTGCTTCTCTGCCTGCCTGCGCCACAGCTCTCCTCTCAACAGAAGTGATAGACGCTGGAATGGCCACCAGCAGGCGGGGGCGACCTATGCTGAACCCGGGAGTGCTCTTGCCCAAGAAATACTTGAGCATAACCAGGGTCACGTCGAAATCTGTGATTACGCCCAACTTCAGAGGACGTATGGCGGATACGTCAGTCGGTGTCCTTCCCATCATACGCTTGGCTTCTTGTCCGACGGCGATAATCTCGCGGGTGCGGTTGTTTCTCACCACGATAGAAGGCTCACGCAAGACAACTCCCTTGCCGCCCACGAACACCAACACAGTACAAGTCCCTAGATCGATCCCTATGTCTCTGGCCATTCTTGCGTCCCCCGGTATGTAGATGAGATGATCTGTTTCGGGTAAATTCGACGGGACGCACACCTGTCCCTTCCAGAAAATGCGATAACCCAGGAGTTTAGGTCGAATGTCCCCTGGGTTATGGAAAAAGGTGATAATGGGTAATCAGTCAGGAGCGTTGTATTTCTTCTTTGTGGCTTCACCCCCTCTTATGTGCCGCTCCGCTTTGTTTAGGTCCAGCACTTCCCGGACCAGTTTGGCCAGCTGTGGACGGATCTTTGGCAATCTATCGGTGACATCTTTGTGAACCGTGCTCTTGGACACGCCAAACGCGCGAGCCGTCTCGCGGACCGTGGCATGACTTTTTTCTATGTACTCGCCCACGTCTACCGCGCGCTTCCATATGACGTCATTCATGGCCCGGTCCCTCCTTTTCGAAGGTTCGCTAATGTATATGCCCAGGGGTTCGGATCATTCGGCTTTATTGAAGTCAAGACCGTCATCTAGCCTGGGTTAGATAGTCTGCCGGATTTTCTGCGTTACCATTCTTGGTGATGGAAAAGGTAAGCGCTTGTCCCGAGAGATTCCCGATAGTCGTGCCTTGAGAGACCTGGTCACCCTCACGAAAAGCGGGTACGTCTATCCCCCCGTACTCGGTCTCCATGCCCGAGCCGTGGTCTATGGTTAGCACCTTGCCCCAGAGAGGATCGGTGGTTATGGA
This sequence comes from Bacillota bacterium, assembly GCA_036802545.1. GTDB lineage: Bacteria > Bacillota > Sulfobacillia > Fermentithermobacillales > Fermentithermobacillaceae > DULO01. Next base: position 20,392 of record DAIRWA010000005.1, read on the forward strand.
TAAGACCTTCCCGGCAAGAGCCGCCCGCACGTCTCTGCGAGACTCTCCGGTAATCGTGACGCCGGATACGTAACGCCACTCGCCCAGATCGCTGAAATAGAACCATCCGGGCTCTCTCGTAATCTGCCCAAAGCAGGGCCACGCTAGATCATCCAGATCTACTACAAGCGATATGGCTTGGGACGCGTCTTCGGGATCTTGGATCGGGCCTTCCGAACCGTGAGATGGGTCCGCGGTGCCTTGAGGCTTGAGCGGGTTCTCTAGCGGTATGGTGTGAGGCGGGTCGGCGGGAGAAGTAACCGGCCCGGCATCTCCCTCGATTCCAGCCGGAATCGAATAGTCAGGCGTAAGAATCGGAGGAACGTCCGCCCAGAAGGACGTTAAGCCCATGTAGACTCCACAGGCAAACAGCGTAAGGCAGCATACGGTAACCCACGCGGTCCTGGCGATATTGACTTGTTCGCCTAAGGCTTTGCGCTGCTTACGCCGACTTGTTAGTTGTTCGTCGTTCGGCGCCTCTTCAACTTGATCCTTTTCAGTCTGATCCTTCTTGTTATGCTCCATGGAAAGGAACACCTCCGGAAATATAGTTGCCATAATTTGCCGGAGGTATGCATCACATGGAGACTTGGCTATTCTTCGAAAATCTGGGCTATCCTGACCCCTTGATAGTAATATGACAGGATTTCAGAGCACGTCCGCCCATCAGCGGCCATGCCCATGGCACCGTACTGGCACATCCCTACTCCATGGCCGTAGCCTTTCACTTGAAAGACGACAGAATCACCTTTGGCGGACCAAGACAAGGTCGTTGACTTAAGTCCCAGCGCCATGCGAAACTCGAGCCCGCGCATGGATTTACCGTTAACCGAGACTTGCTTAATCCTTCCCGTAGGCGACACAGCGGTAACCGAAAATGCCTGGCCGCTCTTAATGGCGGAAACGGGAACGCTGATCCCCGCGCTTCCCAGCTTCGACGAGATTTCGGAAGCGGCTATGGTCACGCTTTGACCCCGATAGTATGGAGAGTCTTGACAGAAACCGCAGGGTACGCTTTGAAGGTAGGGCAGATCTTTGCTCCACACATCCTTGGCGGCTTCGGTGTGCCCGGCACAGGTCGAGTGGTATACGATTTCGCAGGGGACGCCGTTATGTGTCAATATCATCCCTCGTGTTTCTTGGCAGGCTTTTTCGATCTTGGGCCAATTCAGCCAGTAAGCTACGGCTCCCCATTTTTCCTTGAATACGCTCTCAGGATTCCAGGCCTGGTCAATGAGGTGATCTGATGTTACGTCCGCGTCTGCCCTGGATGGGTTTCCTCCCAGCACCCGCATTTTCTTAACGGCCACGGTCCTGGCGGCCACAGCCTGGGCCTTAAGGGCCTCGATATTGGATGATACAGGCATTTCTGAAGCTACAACGCCTTTGATATACGTCTCCAGATCCATGGTCAATACCTGTCCGGTAGGCGCGTAGTAGACGTCAATGGTAAGCAGGGGGTTACCCAATCCTGCAGGAGCTGGCAGGCCGGTTGCGGGAGGTTTCAACCCGCCAGAAGAAGCATCAGGTATGCCAAGCATAACGCCACAAATAAAGAGAAGCAGGTAAATGGCTCGTTTCAACAGCGTCGCCCCCACCGTATGGATGACTCCATGTCTCCATCAACCCTATAGGTATTGGAGAAGGCGACCGCTTTATGACTACTTGCGTTTCGCTGATAGTCTCTCTCGGGCCGCAAGGCGCGACCCCGAACAGCGGGGCTTGTCGCGTACCAGGTCAAGAAGCGGATCGGAAGTCTAGCGTTGTGCTAACCCCGCATGCCTCTTGGGAGGAACGTTTTCGACGTCAGCGCCTAAGCGCCGTAGTTTGTGAACGAAGTCGCTATAACCGCGTTCGATATGTTCAGTGCCGGTGACCTCGGTTTCGCCGACCGCTGCCAAACCGGCCAAGGTCAGCGCCGCACCCGCCCGCAGGTCGGTGGCCCGCACCTCTGCGCTGGCCAAACGGGGCACGCCTTCGATGATGGCATTTGGCCCCTCAATGCGGATTTTCGCACCCATCCTGCCAAGCTCTTCAGCATGGGCGAAGCGGTTATCGAATACAGTCTCGGAGATGATGCTGGTCCCACTGGAGATGGCACACAGTGCCATATAAGGCGCTTGGACGTCCGTGGGAAAGCCCGGGTAGGGTTGGGTCTTTATGTTTGTAGATCGAGGG